>JAFEBC010000684.1 GCA_018266095.1 Deltaproteobacteria bacterium | reverse complement strand
CTCCTGACGGCGGTGTTCGCGGCGGTGCTGCCGGCGATCAAGGCGGCGCGGCTCGATCCGGTGAAGGCGCTCTCGCATGTCTGACCTCGCGCCCACCCACGCCATCGCGCCTGCATCCGCGCCCCCGGCGACGGGCGGGCACAGCGGCACCGCGCGGCTCCTCGTCAAGCTCGCGTGGCGCTCGCTGTGGCGCAACAAGCGGCGCACGCAGATCACGCTGTCGTCGATCGGCTTCGGGCTCTCGCTCGCCATCTTCTTCGGCTCGCTCGCCGAGGGCACGTACGAGAAGGCCGAGCACGACGCGACGGAGCTGCTCTCGGGGCAGCTCACCGTGGAGACGCCCACCTACAACGACAACCCGGGGCCGACCCTGTCGCTGGAGGGCGCGCCCGCGCTGCGCGAGGAGCTCGCGCGGCTGCCGGGTGTGCTGCGCGCGCGCTCGCTCGTGACGGCGCAAGGGGTGGCCTCGACGGGCGCGGGCGCGCTGGGCGTGGCGCTGCTCGGCGTGGACCCGGCGCTGGAGGTGGGGCACTCGCCGCTGCAGAACAAGCTGGTCGAAGGGAAGATGATCTCGGCCGACGAGCCGCGCGGCATCCTCGTCGGGCGCGGGCTGGCCGAGCGGCTGCGCGTGCAGCCGGGCAAGAAGGTCGTGCTCACCTCGACGGACGTGCAGGGCAACGTGTCCTCCGAGCTGTTCCGCGTGAGCGGCATCTTCAGGCTCGGCTCCGATGAGCTCGACACGTACCTGGTGCAGGCGCAGCTCCCGCTGGTGCAGAAGATGCTCGGGCTGCGCGCGGATCAGGTCGGGCAGATCGGCCTCTTCCTCGCGCCCGGCGAGGACGTGCCCGCGCAGGTGCGCGCGGAGGTGCAGGCGCTCCTCGATCGTGCGCACCAAGGCTCTCTGCGCGTGCGCTCGTGGGAGGAGACGGTGCCCGCGCTGGCGGCGTGGATGAAGGTCGATCGGAGCTCGAACAACGTCACGCGCATGCTGATCGTGTTCCTGGTGATGTTCACCATCTTGAACACGCTGCTCATGAGCGTGCTCGAGCGCGGGCACGAGTTCGCGGTGCTGCTGGCGCTGGGCACGCCGCGGCGGCAGCTCCAGGCGCAGGTGCTGCTCGAGGTGGCGATGATGGCGGTGCTGGGGTGCACGCTCGGCTTCGCGCTGGGCCTCGCGGCGGCGTTCTGGGGACAGCACTGGGGCATCGACCTCACGCGCTTCATCCCCGAGGGCGCCACGGCGGGCGGCATGGCGCTCGACCCGATCATCCACTGCAAGGTGTCGTTCCCGGCGTTCGTGAAGCTCACGCTGTTCGTGTTCGCGACCACGCTGCTCCTCGGCGTGTGGCCCATGCGGCGCGCCGGGCAGATCGAGCTCGCCGCCTCGCTGCGGACGCAACGCTAGCTGTCGAAAGGGATTCGCTTGGCCTCGAAGACGATCGTGCGCTGCGAGCAGGTCACCAAGACGTACGCGTCGGGCGCGCTGACGGTGCAAGCGCTGCGCGGCGCGAGCTTCTCGCTGGAGGCGGGCGCGTTCGCGACGCTGGCGGGGCCGTCGGGTTCGGGCAAGAGCACGCTGCTCAATCTCATCGGCGGGCTCGATCGGCCGACGAGCGGCCTGGTGGAGATCGACGGCGTGGACACGCGCGCGCTCGACGGCACGGCGCTCTCCAAGCTGCGGCGTGAGCGCATCGGGTTCGTGTTCCAAGCGTACAACCTGATCCCGGTGCTGACGGCGGCCGAGAACGCCGAGTACGTGCTCTTGCTGCAAGGGCGCCCGGAGGCCGAGCGGCAGGCGCGCGTGCGCGAGGTCTTGAAGAGCGTGGGCCTCGAGGGTCTCGAAGAGCGGACGCCGCGCGAGCTGTCGGGCGGGCAGCAGCAGCGCGTGGCCATCGCGCGGGCGATCGCGGCGCGGCCGGCGCTGGTGCTGGCGGACGAGCCCACGGCGAACCTGGACTCGAAGACGGCGGCGTCGCTGATGGAGCTGATGGAGACCTTGAACCGCGAGCACGGCGTGACGTTCCTCTTCTCGACGCACGATCCCGCGCTGATCAAGCGGGCGCGGCGCGTGCTGATGCTGCACGACGGCGAGATCACGCACGACGGCCCGCCCGAGACGGTGCCGCACTCGTGAGCGGACCGGTGCACGGCGCGCGGCGGCTGCGCTCGCACCTTGGGCGGCGCGTGGGCCTCGTGTGCTGTGCGCTGGTCATCGCGATCGCAGCTCCGGCGCGCGCGTGGAACGTCTCGGGTGACAAGGGCTCGCTCGACCTCGGGGGCTCGCTGCGCACCATCCCCGTCGTCGTCGAGCAGCCGCTCGCGGAGCCGCAGTGGGGCTTCCTCGATCAGTCGCTCTTGCGGCTGACGGCGCAGGGCACCGTGGGCGACTGGCTCAAGCTGGAGGCGCACGCGGTCGAGACGGTGAGCTACGCGAGCGGCGGGCCCACGGCGGGCTACACGGCGCAGACGGCGGTGGCGCAGCGGTATCGCGCGTTCGACCTGCAGTGGAGCCAGGCGAGCGGCGAGCACGCGTCGGCGGCGCTGGAGCTCGATCGGCTGAGCGCGCGGTTCTCGCTGCCGCACGTGGACATCACCCTCGGCCGGCAGGCGATCAACTTCAGCAAGGCCTTGTTCTGGAACCCGCTCGATCTCTTCCTGCCCTTTGATCCGCGCGCGTTCGATCGCGACTACAAGCCGGGCGTCGACGCGGCGCGGGTCCAGCTCTCGCTGGGAGAATCGAGCGGGATCGAGCTGGTGGGCGCGCTGGGCCGCACGCTGCTCGTGGACGCGCAGAAGGGCTCGTCGGCGCAGGAGAGCGGCTTCTTTGCGTCGAGTTGGACGGGCTCGGCGCTGATCGCGCGCGCGTTCACCACGCTGGCGCACGTGGACCTCTCGCTGCAGGGCGGCAAGATCTTCGGCGGCGCCGAGGTGGGCCTGGGCGCGGCGGGCGAGCTCTTCTCGTGGGGCCTGCACGGCGAGCTCTCCTTCGTGCGCGCGGACCAGCAGCCGCAGACGCTCTTTCCCGATGGCCGCGGCAGCGTGCACGAGGTCACCGTGCAGGAGGATTCGCTCTCGCTGGTGGTGGGCGCGGACCACCGCTTCGACAACGATCTGACGCTCGCGCTGGAGGTGTTCCACAACGGCGCCGCGGCCTCGCACGACCTCATCCTCTCGGCGGCCCGCGTCGCGCTGGGCGACACGCAGAGCCTCTCGCGCGACCTGGGCGCGGCGACCGCGAGCTATCCGCTGACGCCGCTGTGGACGGCCTCGCTGGCGACGCTGGTGTCGTTCTCGGATGGGTCCAGCCTGATCACGCCCTCGATCGCGTGGTCGGCCGCGAACGAGGTCGACGTGCTGGCGGGCGCGCTCATCGGCATCGGGCCGCGGCCGCGCACGGATCCGACGTTCCACTTTCCGGCGCCGCAGAGCGAGTTCGGCTCGTACCCGAACATCGTGTACGTGGAGGCGAAGCTGTACTTCTGAGCGCGGAACACTCGGGCGCTGCGCGTGCTCGTGGCGCTACTGCGCCTGGCCCCACGTCGACGGCTTGGGGCCCATCTCCAGATGCAGCGTGCCGCCCGCCTTGACCTCTGCGTGCTTGAAGGTCGGCGCGGTGAGCGGCTTGCCGTTGAGCGTGGCCGACTGGATGTAGACGTTCTGCGCGCTGGCCGCGGGCGCGTCGATGGTGAACGTGCCCGTGCCGATGGCGAGGTGCGCGCGCGGGAAGCGCGGCGTGCCCACGATCCACACGTCCGAGCCCGGCAGCGGATAGAGGCCGAGAGCGGTGAACACGTAGAACGCGCCCATCGCGCCGCCGTCATCGTTGCCGGGCACGCCGTCGGGCTTCTCGCTGAAGAAGCTGTCCGCCGCCCAGCGCGACCACTGCTGCGTGAGGTCGGGCCGGCCGAGCTGCGCGAAGAGGAACGGCGTGTGCAAGTCGGGCTCGTTGCCGGCCCAGAAGTACGGACGCGGGAGCGCGCTGGCGGTGCTGCTCGTCTGCGAATCGAAGTCGGTCTTGGCCTGCGTGAAGAAGCTGGTGAGCTTGGCGAGCGCCGCGTCCTTGCCGCCGAGGATGGTGACGAGGCCCTCCGGATCGTGCGCGGGCGCGAAGAGGCTCTGCCAGGCGTCGGCCTCGGCGAACTCGTTCAGCCACACGGTCGCGTCGATGGTGCCCGTGGCCGCGAGCGCGCCATTCGTGTTGCGCGCGCGCAGGAAGCCCGAGGCCGGATCCCACAATTTCTGCCATCCGTGCCGGCGTGCCTCGAGGCGCGCCGCGCTGGCCGTGTCGCCGAGCGCGGTGGCCAGGTTCATCAGCGCGAAGTCATCGTGCGCGAACTCGGTGGTCCACGAGACGCTGCGGTCCATCGCGTCCTGCGGCACGTAGCCGAGCGCGTCGTAGCTCTCCTCGTGGTCGCGACCGCCGCGTCCTCCCGCAGGCGGCGTGGCATCGAGGGCCGCGGCGCGCAGCCGCTGGTACGCGTCGTTCACGTCGAAGTCCGTCACGCCGCGCAGGTACGCATCGGCCACCACGATCTCGGACGACGCGCCGATCATCACGCCCGTCTCGCCCGTGGCCAGCGGCCAGCGCGGGAACGAGCCGCCCTCGCGCGCCTTCTGGAGCAAGGACCGCACGGAGTCGCGCGCCTCGGTCGGGAACGCGAGATCGTAGAGCGGGTGCAGCGTGCGGTACGTGTCCCAGAGCGAGAAGTCCGAGAGGTAGCGATAGCTGTCCGCCGTGTGCACCTGGCCGTCCTCGCCGCGGTAGCTGCCGTCCACGTCGCTCTGGATCGAGGGCATCAGGAACGCGTGGTAGAGCTGCGAATAGAAGGTCTGCTGCTCGCTGTCCGTGCCGCCCGCGATGGCCACGCGCGACAAGAGCGCGTTCCACGCCGCGCGCGTCGCAGCCTTGGTCTTGTCGAAGTCCCACTCGGGCAACTCGGCGTCGAGGTTCTTCTTCGCGCCCGCGGCCGAGACCATCGAGAGGCCGAGCTGCAGCTCGACGGGCTCCGTGCCCGCGAACGTGAGCGACGCGCCGACGTTGGTGCCGCTCGAGGTGCTGGCCGTGTGCGGCGGATTTCCCTGCGACCACACCTGCGAGGCCGTCCAGGCGCGGCGCGCGCGCACCTCGAACCACACGTCGTAGCCGCCGAAGCCGCCCGACATGCCGCCGATGCTGTGCAGCCGGCCGCGCAGGTGCTGCCCGTCGGGGTCGAGCGTGACCGCGGCGTCGTCGATGCGGCCGTCGTTCAAGTGGTGCGCGAGATCGAGCACGACCATGCCGCCGTTGGCCGACGCATCGAAGGTGTACTTGTGGTGCGCCGCGTGCGGCGTGGCGGCGATGGCGACGGCGATGTTGCCCTGCGGCGCGTTGAGCGTGAGCGCGTAGCTGCCGGGCTCCGCCTTCTCGGTGGCCTTGTCGAGCGGGAGCGCGCCCACGCCGCCGTTGCCCGTCACCGGCCCGCTGGGCCACATCGGCATGAGTGACAGCACGCCGTAGTCGGTCGCGCCCGTGCCGTGCAGGTGCAGATGCGAGAAGCCCTGCACGCTCGTGTCGCCGTACCAGTAGCCGCTGTAGTGGAGGAACGTGATCGTGCCGTACGGCCCGCTCGTGTCGGGGCCCACCTTGGCGAGACCATTCGGCGCCGCCGCGCCCGCAAAGCAGCTCCCGAAGGCGAAGCCGAAGCCGCCCGACCCCGCGGTGGGCAGCGCGAGGTGCGCAGGGTCGAGGACGTCGCTCAGCGTGGCGTCCGTCGAGGATGAGCAGGCGCAGGCCAGGGAGACGACGAGCACGGTCAGGAGTCGCATCGCGCGCAGTATGTCAGATGGCTTCCGGCCTTGCTGGGCGCGGACTTCTTGCAATCGTTGCGGATCATTGCGATGCCTCGCCCGGCGTGTGGGATACGCCTGTTTGCCGATGACAGACCGGGCGCCGTGCAGCGTGATCGTCGGCATGAGCCACTGGATCACGCGCGGAGCGATCGCCCTCGTCTTCTTGGGAGCCTTCTGTGCGTGCGCTCCGGGCCCCGCTGCGGACGGCATCGAGCCCTTCTCGGGCTGCATCTTCGATCGCGACTGCCCCACGCCGTTCTATTGCGTCGACGGCGCTTGCCAGGTCGATCCGGACGGCTGCGAGTTCAACAGCGACTGCATCGACCACCACACCTGCGTCGGCGGTGCGTGCTTGCTCGACTGCCCCGCGCCTGGCTGTCCGGCCGGGCAGACCTGCGACGACTCGAACGGCGTGTGCGTGCCGGCCGATCCGGTGGACGACGCGG
>JAFEBC010000683.1 GCA_018266095.1 Deltaproteobacteria bacterium | reverse complement strand
CGCCTGGAGCGTGCACCCGGTCACGGGCGGCCGCATGGTGGTGACGCGGCCCTTCGAGGTCACGCACGGCGAGCAGCTCGCGCGCCGCGACGCGGTCTGGCTGGTGAAGCTCGGCGACCCGCTCCTGCTCAAGCCCGAGAGCGCCGAGGCGCGCGAGATCACGCTGCGCCACAACCGCTGCGACAAGTCGGCCGCGGGCCTCGAGTAGCGTCCCCGACCCTGCCGGCGACGCGCGCGTCACACCGGACCAACGGCGCTCGACACCCGCGATCCGCGTGGTAGGACTCTTCGTCAGGGAGGGTCCGCCCATCCGCCGGAAGCGCACGCACGAATGATGGCTCGCCTGCGCACGGCCGCCGGGTTCGCGCTCGCCGTCGTTCCCTTCCTGGCGCTCTGCTCCACCGCGTTCGACTACGTCCCGCTCTGGGACGCGCGCATCTACGCCGACTGCATCCTGCACGCGGCCCACCACGGCACCTTCCCGACCAACTACTCCTGCGCGGACCACCCCACGCACGCCTACGCGCTCCTGCTCTCGCTGCCGCTGCAGTTCGGCTCGACGAGCTACGTGGGGATGATCGTGGTCGACCTGCTGCTCGGCCTCGTCGCGCTGTGGGCCTTCTGGGACCTCGCCCGCCTCGCCTTCCCGGAGACGGCGCAGGACAGCGCGCTCCTGGTGGCCTGTCTGGGGATGATGCCGGTGCTGGTCGCGGGCACGCTCAACGTCAACCCGGACTACGGCGTCATGGTGTGCCTGCTGCTGCTCCTGCGCGCCCTGCTGCGCGAGAGCCTGCTCGGGGTCCAGCTCGCCGGCCTCGCCCTGGTCTTCTGCAAGGAGACGGGCCTGCTCCTCTTGGGCCTCGCCGTGGGCCTGCATGCGCTGCTCTTCGCGCTGCGCACTCCGGAGCAGCGGGCGCGCTGGCGCGAGTGGCTGCCCCGCTACGCCGCGGCCTTCACCGGCCTGCCGCTGCTCGTGCTCTGGTTCCTGCACAAGCCCAAGGACCCGGCGGCGCAGGGCTCGCTCTGGCTCGGCAACTCGCTGGGCGGCCTCCTGAAGCTGGTCTTCCGCGTGGACCTGTTCGATCCGGTGTTCGTCGCGCAGCTCATGTCGATGTTCCTGCTGCAGTTCGCGTGGATCCCGACGCTGTTCGCGCTCACGCGCTGGCTCCCGCGCCTGTGGACGCTGCGCCGTCGGTGGCCGCTGCCGTCGAGCGCCGCGCTGTATCTGCAGCTCTGCTTCGCCGGCGTCGTGTTCGTCTTCACCCGCTATCCCACCTTCATCAACCCGCGATACTTCCTGCCCGCCTGGCCGCTCCTCCTGCTCTGCGCGTGGGCGGCGCTCTCGACCTTCCGGCCGCTGGTGCGGCGGGGGGCGCTCCTGGTGATGGCCGTCGCCTTCCTCGCCGGAAACTTCCGCTCCATCGACCCGGTGTCGCGCGCCATCTGGGGCACCTTCCCGTTCGGCGACCACGAGCTCTACGAGCTCACCAGCTTCACCGGCGAGTGCTGCGGGCGCTCACGCGATCAGCTCGTGTACAACCTGGAGCACGTCGAGCTGCACCGCCTGCAGGATCGCCTCTACGCGGTCGCGCCGCCGAGCCGCCTGATGCCGCTCGTCGCCAACGAGATGGCCGACTGGTACTTCGTGGGCTTCCTCAGCCCGACGCAGAAGCAGCGCACGCTCGACCCCTCGGCGCTGCTCTTCCACACCGTGCCGCCGCTGCAGCTCATGCGCCTGCCGCAGTCGCACAGGCCGGCGCGGATCCTCTACGTGAAGTTCCCGAACCTGCGGGACCAGGACAGCGAGCTGCAGGCGCTCACGCGGTTCTACCAGCCGCGCGAGACCGTCCGCGTCGAGCACGACGGCTACGCGCTCGAGGCGCTGGTGATGGAGAAGCGCTGACGGTTGCGCGCGGCCGTGACCCCTGCGAGAAAGCGCGGATGGCGAACCCCCTCATCTCCGATCGCAACGTCGACTTCCTCCTGCACGAGGTCCTGCGCGCCGAGGAGCTGCTCGCGTACCCGTACTTCGCGGACCACTCGAAGGAGACCTTCGAGCTGGCGCTCTCGTCGGCGCGCAAGCTGGCGCGCGAGGTGCTCTGGCCCGCGTACAAGCCGATGGACGAGGCGCAGACGCAGCTCAAGGACGGCCAGGTCCACGTGCACCCGGCCATGCGCGAGATCTACGCGCAGTTCGCCGAGCTGGGCCTGACCACGGCCACGCGCCCCGCAGAGGTCGGCGGGCAGCAGTTGCCGCTGCTCGTGACCACGCTCACCAACGCGTCCCTCATCCCCCCGACCCCGCCGCCGTTCCGGTTCCTGGGCCTGACCATCGGCTCGGCGCACCTCATCGAGGCCTTCGGCACAGAGCAGCTCAAGCGCACGTACATGAGGCGCATGTATGACGGGCGCTGGACGGGCACCATGGCGCTCACCGAGCCGCAGGCCGGGTCGTCCCTGAGCGACGTGCAGACCAAGGCGCGCCCGACGGCCGACGGGCACTACCTGCTCTCAGGCAACAAGGTCTTCATCAGCGGCGGCGACCACGACTTCGGCGAGAACATCGTGCACCTCGCGCTGGCCCGCATCGAGGGCGCGCCTGCGGGCACCAAGGGAATCTCGCTGTTCTGCGTGCCCAAGAAGCGCCCGGCCGAGGGCGCGGATCTCGACGCGGAGACGTTGCCGCTCGTGGACAACGACTGCACCAGCGCCGGCGTGTTCCACAAGCTGGGCTGGCGCGGGCTGCCCTCCATCGCGCTCAACTTCGGCGAGCGTGGGGACTGCCGCGGGTGGCTGGTGGGCGAGCCCAACCGCGGCCTCTCGTACATGTTCCAGATGATGAACGAGGCGCGCCTGATGGTCGGCCTGAATGGCGTGGCCACGGCGTCGGCGGCGTTCCACGAATCGCTCGAGTACGCCAAGACGCGCCCACAGGGACGCCCGCTGGCCTCGCGCGATCTGAAGGCGCCGCAGATCCCCATCGTGCAGCACGCCGACGTGCGCCGCATGCTCTTGCGGCAGAAGGCCATCGTGGAGGGCGGGCTCTCGCTCATCGCCTGGTGCGCGCGCGCGGCCGACGACGCGCTGCGGGCCACCGACGAGGACGTGCGCACCGCGCGGCACAAGCTGCTCGACCTGCTCACGCCTGTGGCCAAGACCTTCCCGGCCGAGAAGGGCTTCGAGGCCAACGCGCTGGCGCTGCAGATCCACGGCGGCTACGGCTACACCAGCGAGTACCTGCCGGAGTCGTGGCTGCGCGACCAGAAGCTCAACACCCTCCACGAGGGCACGACCACCATCCAGGGCCTGGACCTCCTGGGCCGCAAGGTGGTCGAGGGCGGCGGCGCGAGCCTGCAGGCGCTGGCGGCCGAGCTGGGCAACGTGTGTGAGCGCGCGATCGCGACGGGCGATGAGGCGCTGAAGGCCAACGCGGACGCGCTGCAGCAGGCGATCGCGGCGGTGGGCGCGCTGACGATGGAGCTGGGCTCGCTCGGCCTGTCGGGCGACCGCGACGGCATGATGCGGCACTCGGCCGACTACCTCGAGCTGTTCTCGATCGTGGTCATCGCCTGGCAGTGGCTGCTGCAGGCGACGGTGGCCACGGAGGCGCTGGCCAAGGGCGCGCGCGGCGAGGACAACCAGGCCTTCTATCGCGGCAAGAAGGCGGCCTGCGCGTACTGGTTCGCCGCTGAGCTCCCGCGCGTGGCGCAGCTCGCGGCGCTGTGCCAGAGCGGCGAGCGCTCGTACGAGGACGTCAAGGCCGAGGAGCTGTGAGCGGCGCGGGCGGGATGGCGGCGAGCGCGCGCGTGGCCACGTCGTAGCGGAAGGCGGGCCGGCCGGGGAACAGGGCCATCAGGCGCTGGTCGTCGTCGCCGCGATCGAGGGCGAGGATGAGGGGCGGATCCGAGACGCCCAGGCCCGGCGTGGCCATGCGGAACAGCTTGTGGGCGTTCGCGCCGTAGCGGATGAAGAGGATGCCGTGGCGCGCCTTCACCTCACTGGCGGCCGCCTCGAAGCGCGCGAACTGCTCGAGGTTCTGCGCGTCCTCGCGGTGCTCGCTCTCCACGTCGGCGTGCACGTCGCGGGCGCACTTGACCAGGAGCACGAGCGCGAGCGCGGCCAGGCAGCCCCGCGCGAGCTGCGGCGTCGCCAGCGAACGCCGCGCGGCCGCCGCGAGCGAGAGGAGGCCGAGGATCACCAGCGCCGACGGCCCCAGCGGATCGATGTCGAACTCGAACACGTACAGCGCGAGCATCGCGGCGGCCGACAGCGCGGCGTACGCGAGCGCGCGCCGAGGCCTGGTGTCGGCGAGGCCGCCAGGCTGCACCCAAGTCCAGCAGCGCGCGAGCCCCAGCGCCACGAGGATGGCCAGGAGCGGCAGCACGTCGAGCCAGTACACGCGCAGGAAGAAGTGGTGCAGGAGCTGCAGCAGCGCCAGCGCCACGGCGAACACGAGCGGACCGAGCAGCCCCTCGCGCAGCGCGGCGGCGCGCCCGAGCGGACAGAGGAGGACGAGGAACGGCGACGGCAGGATGGTCATCGCCAGCCGCGCGCGCACGAGCCAGGCGGCGAGCAGGTTCCCGGGCATGTAGCGCAGGCGAGAGTTGCGGTACTCGGTGAGGAGCGGCGCGAGGTGATCGGGCACCGCGCGGGCCGGCGCGGTGGTGCGCAGAGGGCCCACGCCCGGACCGTCCCACGGCGCGTACTGCTGGGCCCACAGACGCCACGGGTCCACCAGCGCGTGTCCGGTGATGGCGTGGTTGAAGGCGAGCAGCGCCACGCCGCAGAGCGCGAGCGGCGCGGCCAACGCCAGCCACTCGCGCCACGAGGCGCGCACCGACAGGAGCGTCACCCCGGCGGCCAGCGTCAGCGCCACGCCCGAGAACGGCCGCACCGCGCCCGACAGCCCCGCCGCCGCACCCAGGAGCGCGCAGAGCCGCGCGTCGCGCCGCTCGTGCAGCGCCACCATGAGCAGCACCGCCAGCACCGCCAGCGAGGTCGACGCCGCGTGCGAGAGCAGGGTCGGGAACTCGGTCATCGTCTCGTCGCTCACCGCGAACACCAGCGCGCCCGCGGCCGCGACCCACCTGGGCTGGCCGAAGCGCCGCAGGAGCAGCGTGAGGAGCGCGCACACGAGCGCGAGCGCGAGCAGCGGCATCAGGAGCGGTACGCCCACGGCCACGCCCGGCGCGAGGAAGAGCGCGTTTCCGGGGAGGTACTTGGCGGCGTACACCGGCTCGACCAGGATCTGCGGGGCCTCGAAGAACTCGGGCAGCGCGGGGGCGGGCAGCGACAGCCGGCCGGAGAGGAGCGTGCGCGCCTGCAGCTCGTAGGCGTGCTCGTCGATCATCGTCCGCAGCCCCGCGCGCGGCAGCACGCCCTGCCAGAGCGCGAGCGTCACTCCGAGCACAGCCAGCGCACCCGCGAGCGCGAGATCGCCGCGCCTCACGGCGCCGACCACGACAGCTTCCACATGTAGCGCACCGTGCGCAGGATGTTCCGCAGCTTGGAGCGCCAGTTGAACGCCCACTTCGACTCGCCGTGCAGCCGCGCGCCGAAGTGCACATCGAACGTCTCCCAACGCCACCCCAGCCTGCGCGAGAGCCAGAGGAAGTACAGGTCGAGCGAGAGGTCGTCGGGCGGCGCCTTGGCCCGCTCGAGCAGCGCGCGCCGGAACGCCTTGGGCTGGCCGTTCACGTCGGGGTAGGCCCCGCGCAGGAGCGGCAGCGCCGCCAGCGTCATGCAGAACGTGAACAGCGCGTCGCCCGGCTTGCGGCCGCGCCGGCGCCCCTTGACCAGCGTGTTCGCGGGCGACGCCTCGAGCAAGGTCAGCGCGCGCACCACGTCGGCCGGCGGCGTCTGGCCATCGGCGTGCGTCCACGCCAACAGGTCGCCGCGCGCCGCGCGCAGGCCGGTCATGATCCCGTGTCCGTAGCCCACGTTCGGCGGGGTCACTCGCTCGACGCGCACCCACTCCGCGCGCGCGGGCGTGATCAGCTCCTGCAGCACCTGGGCCGTGGCGTCTACGCTGCCGTTGTCGACGAGGATGAGCTCCCAAGCAGCGTCGGGGGTGCGCACCGCCTCGAAGCGCGCCAGGAGCTGCGGGAGGTTGGCCGCCTCGTTGTAGCAGGGCACCACGATCGACGCGCGGGGGAGCACGCCCTTGTCTAGCCCGAGGCTCAGACGCCCCGCAAGCATTCCGCGCTTGCGTCAGCCGGGCGGACGCGCATCAATTGTCCGCGACATGTCCACCTTCCTCGTCACCGGCGGCTCCGGCTTCTTCGGCGGCATCCTGCAGCGCAAGCTGCTCGACGCAGGCCACCGCGTGGTCAACATCGACCTCCAGCCCGACGAGCAGACGCACGAGCGCCTCACCTCGATCCGCGGCGACATCCGCGACGTGAAGCTGCTCGAGAAGCTCGCCGCCGAGCACCGGTTCGACGCCATCTTCCACTGCGCCGCCGTCCTCGCGCACGCGGTGAAGGACGAGAACTTCCTCTGGACCTCGAACGTGGACGGCACGCGCAACGTGGCCGCGCTCGCCAAGTCCGCCAAGATCCCCAAGCTCGTCTCCATCAGCTCGAACTGCCTCTGGGCGCAGAACCACGGCCGCCCCGTCACCGAGGACGACGCGCCCGCGCCGGTCGAGATCTACGGCCGCTCCAAGTGGGAGGGCGAGAAGATCCTCCGCGAGTTCACCGGCGACACCGACGTCACCGTCATCCGCACGCCCACCATCATCGAGGCCGGCCGGCTGGGCCTCTTGGCCATCCTGTTCGAGTTCATCGACGAGGGCCGCAAGGTCTGGGTCGTCGGCGGCGGCAAGAACGTCTACCAGTGGTGCGCCGCGGGCGATCTCGCGGAGGCCTGCACGCTCGCGCTGGGCAAGTCCGGCTCGCACGTGTTCAACGTGGGCAGCGACGACGTGAAGTCGATGGCCGACGTGTACCGCTCGGTGATCGCGCGCGCGCAGACAGGCGCCCGCGTGGCGTCGCTCCCTCGCGGCCCGGCCATCCTCGGCATGAAGCTCGCGTACGCGCTCAAGATGTCGCCGCTCGGGCCCTACCAATACCGGATGATCGCCGAGGACTTCGTCTTCGACACGAGCCGCATCAAGGCCGCCCTCGGCTGGCGCCCCACGCTCACCAACGAGGACATGCTCCTGCGCGCGTACGAGTACTACCGGAAGAACCGCGCGGAGATCGAAGGCCGCACCGACGTGTCCGCGCACCGGCAGGCCGCGTCGATGGGCGTGATCCGCCTGCTCAAGTGGCTCTCGTGAGGAAGGTCGACCTCGCCGCGTTCGCGCTCCTGCTCGCGCTGGGCACGGCCGAGGGCACCGCGCTCATCCTCACGCCCTCGCGGCAGGGCCAGCCCGTCATCCACGACGAGTTCGCGTACCTCTTGCAGGCGAAGATGCTGGCGAGCGGCCACGTGTCGATGCCCTCGCCGGAGCTGCCCGAGTTCTTCGAGGCGGCGCACGTGCTGGTGGTGCCGCGCTACGCGGCCAAGTACCTCCCGGGCCACGCGCTCTACCTGATGCCCTTCGTGATCCTGGGCGTCCCCTGGCTCGGCCCCGCGCTCGGCCTCGGGCTCTTCTGCGCCCTCCTCTACTGCGCCGCGCGCGCGCTCGGGCTGCACCGCGCCGCCGCCGGCGCCGCCGGACTCCTGCCGCTCCTGTCCGACAACCTCGCGCCCGTCTTCGGCCGCTACCTCTCCTGGACGAGCGCGCTGCCGCTCATCGCCGCGTCGATCGCGTGCGCCGCCCTCGCGCTGCGCACACGCCGGGCCCCCTGGCTCGCGGGCCTGTCCGCCCTCGCCGGCTGGCTCTTCTGGGACCGCCCCTTCGCCGGCCTGGCGATGATGATCACGCTCGGCGCCGCCACGCTCGTGGGCCTGCGCGAGACCGCGGAGGTCCGCCTCGATCGCCGCGCGCGCCTGCGCTGGCTCCTGGCCGCCGCCGCCCCGCTCGCGCTCTGGGGGCTCCTCACGCTCGCCGTCTGCAAGGACGTGACCGGCAGGTTCACCGAGCTGCCGTGGGCCACCTACGCGCGCCAGTACCTGCCCGGCGACGGTCCGGGCTTCGGTCCGGGCGCGCCCCCCGCGCCTGAACGCGCCGTGCCCGCGCACGACCGCCGCACCTTCGAGGCCATGGAGCAAGGCCGGCGCGCCTTCACCCCGCAGGTCGCGCTCGCGGCCCTCCCGCAGCGGCTCGCCGTCATCGCCTCCTTCGAGCCCACCCGCCTGCTCTGGCCGCTGGCGCTGCTCGGCCTCGTCCTCAGCCGCGCGCTGTGGCTGCCGGTCGGGCTCTTCGGCCTGACCTTCTTCTGCCTGCAGTCGACGTTCCACTTCCGCATCGCCATGTACATGCTGGAGGCCGCCCCGCCGCTCGTGCTCTCGCTCGCCGCCGGCCTGGAGGGCCTCGCGCGCCTCTCGCAGCGCCCACCGCAGCGCGCGCTGCGCCTGCTCACCACCTCGCTCTGCTCGCTGCCCGCGCTCCTCTTGCTCACCGAGGGCGCGCAGTGGCTCTCGCGGCTGCAGACCCGCGGGCACGAGCCGCCCGTGCTCACCGTCGCCGTCGAGGCCGCGCTCGCGCCCCTGCGCAGCCAGCACGCGCTCGTGTTCCTGCGCTACCCCGCCGACCGCGACCTCAACTCCGACTTCGGCTACAACGATCCCGACCTCGTGCACACGCCGCTCCTGCGCGCCCTCGACCGCGGCCCGCGCAACGCCGAGCTGATGGCCCTCCACCCCGACCGCCCTGCGTACCTCCTCGACGTCGTCACCGCGCGCGTCACGCCCCTCCCGCGCTGAGCGCGCGAGCCCGCTGGAGCACGGCCCGTCCTGGCCCGCCCCGCCGTGTGCGCGAAGGACCTCCTGGCGCCCACAGGCCCCCCGCGTTCACCCCTTGAAAAGCGCCCGCGCCCGTGCTCTGTCAGGCGCCTCTCTCTGCACCGAGGACGTCTTGCCCGGCACCACACGCGTCGCGATCATCGGAGCCGGCCCCGCTGGCCTCACCGCGGGCTATCTGCTCTCCAAGGCCAAAGTCGCCGCGCACGTCCTCGAGGCCGACCCCGAGTACGTCGGCGGCATCTCCCGCACCGCGCGCTACAAGGGCTTCCACTTCGACATCGGCGGCCACCGCTTCTTCTCCAAGTCGCGCGAGGTCGAGGACTTCTGGACCGAGATCCTCCCCGACGACATGCTCGAGCGCCCGCGCAGCTCGCGCATCTACTACGGCGGCAACTTCTTCGCGTACCCGCTCAAGGGCTTCGAGGCGCTGCAGAAGCTCGGCCCCATCGAGGCCGCGCGCTGCATCACGAGCTACGCCTACGCCAAGGCCTTCCCCACGCCCAACCCCAAGTCCTTCGAGGACTGGACGGTGAACCAGTTCGGCCGCCGCCTCTACGAGATCTTCTTCAAGACGTACACGGAGAAGGTCTGGGGCATGTCGTGCAAGGAGATCAGCGCCGACTGGGCCGCGCAGCGCATCAAGGGCCTCTACTTGGGCGCCGCGATCTGGCACGCGATCGTGCCGCAGAAGAAGCCCAAGACCGAAGACCGCGGCGCGGTGATCAAGACGCTCATCGACAGCTTCCGCTACCCGCGCAAGGGCCCCGGCATGCTCTGGGAAGTCTGCGCCGAGAAGATGAAGAAGCTCGGCGGGCAGCTCACCATGGGCCGCATGGTCACGGGCGCTTCGTGGGACGCGAACACCAAGCGCTGGACGGTCACGCACAAGGGCCCGGACGGCCAGACCGACACGCTCACCGCCGAGCACCTCATCTCTTCAGCGCCGCTGCGCCAGCTCACGCTCGGCCTCAGCCCGCAAGTCTCGGAGGCCTCGCGCGCCGCCGCCGACAAGCTGCGCTACCGCGACTTCATCACCGTCGCGCTCATCCTCAAGGACCGCCAGCTCTTCGACGACAACTGGATCTACATCCACGACCCGAAGGTGAAGGTCGGCCGGGTGCAGAACTTCAAGTCGTGGTCGCCGGAGATGTCGCCGGACCCGACGCTGTGCTGCTACGGCCTCGAGTACTTCTGCTTCGAGGGCGACGGCGTGTGGACGGCGAAGGACGAGGACCTCATCGCGCAGGCCAAGGAGGAGCTCGAGCAGATCGGCCTCGCCAAGGGCATCGACGTGCTCGACGGCTGCGTGGTGCGCCAGCAGAAGGCGTACCCGGTCTACGACGACGACTACGCCGCGCGCGTCGAGCTCGTGCGCACCGAGCTCGAAGAGAAGTTCCCCACGCTCCACCCGGTGGGCCGCAACGGCATGCACAAGTACAACAACCAGGACCACGCGATGATGACCGCCATGCTCACGGCGCAGAACATCATCGCCGGCAACCGCGCGCTCGACCCGTGGAAGGTGAATGAGGACGCGCAGTACCACGAGGCCGGCGCCGCGGGCGCCGAGTCGACGAGCGGCCTGCGCGCGGTGCCGAAGAAGCTCTAGCGCCTCAGGTGGCGGCCGCCAGCTCGCGCGTCGTCACACCGGCGCGCACGAACACGAGCTCGAACACCGCGCCTCCGCTCTCTCCCTGGCGCGCAGTCATGGTGCCGCCCAGCCGCTCCATCGTCGCCAGACACAGCGCGAGGCCCAACCCCGTGCCCTCGCCCGGCGACGCGGTGGTGAAGAAGGGCTCGAACAGCCTCGGCAGGTCCTCCGCGGAGATCCCGTGCCCATCGTCCGCGAGCTCGAGCCGCACCCGCTCGCCGTCGACCCGGGCCGTCGCGCGCACCGTCTTCGCGCCCGCCTTCGCCGCGTTGAGCAGCACGTTCAGCATCACCTGACCGAGGTAGTGCGAGTGCCCGCGCACGAGCGGAAGCCCCAAGGGCAGGTCCACCACGAGCTGCGTCCCCGCGTCACGCCAGCGCGGCTGCGGCTCGAGCATCGTCCGCGCCGACTCCAGCACCTTGGCCAGCTCCGTCGGCTCTGGCGTCAGCGACGTGGGCCGCGCCAGATCGAGCAGATCGCGCAGGATGCGATCCACCCGCGCCGACTCGCGCTCGATGCGCTCGACCAGCTCCACCGAGCTCGCGCCCTCCGGCAGCTTCGCCAGCCGGTCGCGCAGCACCGCCGCGTACGCGATCACCGCCGAGAGCGGATTTCCCACCTCGTGCGCCACGCCCGCCGCCAGCCGTCCCACGCTCGCCAGCCGCTCGCTGCGCACCAGGTCCTCGCGCGCCTCCTTGAGCGCCCGCTGCTCTTCCGCGAGCAGCCGATTCGAATCCTGCAGGTTCACGATCTGCTGCCGCGTGCGCTCGCGCTCCTCGCGCAGCCGCTCCGCCAGCCGGTTCACCGCCGCGCCCAGCCGCCCCAGCGCATCGCCGCCCTCGGGCAAGAACGCGCTCTGCGCCAGCTCCTCTGCGCCCACCTGGCTCAGCGCCTGATCGACCGTCGACAGCCGCCGCACCACGCCGCGCTCGAGCAGCCAGCCGGCGAGCCCGATCAGCACCGCCAAGGCCACCGCCAGCGCGGTGAGCAGGCGAAGATCGAGGTCCGCGAGCTGCTGCTGCACCCCCAACAGCGGCACCCGCAGCCGCATCGCCCCGCCCGTGGGCGTCTCATCGCAGAGGACGATGTAGTCGCGCTTGCGCACCATCGGCGCCTCGCAGCGATCCGCCGCCTGCTGCACGTCCGCGAGCGCCAGCACCGTCGCGATCTCCGTCCGGCAGTTGCGATCGACCAGCTCCCCCCGGGGCGGACACAGCTCCGCCGCCGCCGTCGTCGCCGCCCGCAGCCGGTCGCGCGCGTCCTCGACGCGCCGGAAATAGAGCGAGTCGCGCACCTCGAGCAGCACCACGATCGCGAGCAGCGCCATGGTGATGAGCCCTGCGCCCAGGAGCCCCGAGACGAGCCGGAGACGCAACCCGCCCGTCTTTGGCTGCGTCACGGCGCGATCCTGCGGACCCACTCGTCCCAGAGGAGCCAGAAGACATCCCCGAGGAGGAGCTGCTGCAGGGCCGCGAGCGCGAGGAAGGGCCCGTAGGGGACGGCGTGCTTGGGCGGGGTCCAGTGGTCGTCGTCGGTGGCGGTGGCGGGGGCGTTTGCGTTGGCGTCAGCGTTGGCGTTCGCGTTTGCGTTTGCGTTTGCGTTTGCGTTGGCGTTGGCGTTGGCGTTGGCGTTGGCGTTGGCGTTCGCGTCAGCGTTCGCGCTGGCGTTGGCGTTGGCGTTGGCGTTGACGTTGGCGTTGGCGTTGACGTTGGCGTTCGCGTTGGCGTCAGCCTTGGCGTTCGCGCCGGCGTCCCCGCTCGCGTCTCCCGTGGTCGCTGCCGCAGAAGCCGGCGAGTCCCCCGGGATCCCCTCTGGATTCCCCATCGCCTTCCCGATCGCGATGAGCAGCCCGCCCACGATCGCCCCCTGCAGCGCCGACAACATCACCACCGGGAACACGCCCGCGATGCCCAGCCACGCGCCGATGCCGGCGAGCAGCCACACGTCTCCCCAGCCCATCGTCTCGCGCTTCAAGACCTTCTCGCCGAACAGCGCGATGCCGGCGAAGAGCGCGAACCCCACGCCAGCGCCGAGCAGGCTGTCCCGCCAGGAGATGGCGTGGTTCCACAGCGGCGACACGAGGCCCAGGACGAGCAGCGGCCGCGTGAGCTCGTGCGGCAACAGCCAGGTGTCCAGGTCGATGAACGCCAAGGACACCAGCATGGCCACGAACGCGAACGAGAACAGCGCCTCCAGCGACGGCCCGAAGCGCCACGCGACCGCCACGCCCAGCACGCCCCCGATGAGCTCCACCAAGGGATAGCGCGCGGCGATGGGCAGCCCGCAGTTGCGGCACTTCGCGCGCAGGAGGATCCACGACAGGATCGGCACGTTGTCGTACCAGGCGATGCCGCTCTTGCAGCGCGGGCAGCGGCTCGGCGGCGAGACGACGCTCAGGCCTTCGGGCACGCGCGCGATGACCACGTTCAGGAACGAGCCCACCACCGCGCCGAAGACGAAGCAGACCGAGAGGAACGTGCGGGGCGCGTACTCCGCGAGCAGCTCCATCAGCGGGCCCTGCGAAGCCGGCGCGCGCTCACGACGTCACCGCCGAGGCCCGCGCCCGCGCCACGAAGAGCTCCTCCAGCGTGCGCCGGTGCGGCGTGAACGACACCAGCGTGGCGCCCTCCGCGAGCGACATCGCCAGCGCCTGCCGCGCCTTGTCTTCGGCAGGGAACACCGCGCGCAGCGTGCGGTCGCGCTCGAGCAGGCCCGCGCCCGCGTTGGCCAGCTTCTCGCGCAGCGCCGGCGTCGCGCCCTCGAGGATCATCTCCACCTCGCGCACACCGGGCGGCACCAGGTCGCCCGGCGCGCCGATGTCGGTCAGCTTGCCCTGCACCACGATGCCGACGCGGTCGCAGATGGCCTCCACGTCGGAGAGGATGTGCGTCGAGAACAGCACCGTGCGCCCCTCCGTGCGCAGCCCGAGGATGAGGTCGCGCACGTCCTTGCGCCCGATGGGATCAAGCCCGCTCATCGGCTCGTCCAGGATCACCGTCTCCGGATCGCCGACCAGCGCCTGCGCCAGCGCCAGCCGCTGCACCATGCCCTTCGAGAAGCGGCGGATGGGCCGGTCCGCGCGCCCGGCGAGGCCCACCTTCTCCAAGAGCTCGGCCGACTTCTTCTTCGCGTCCGCCCGCGAGAGCCCCGCGAGCCGCGCGGCGAACACCAGGTACTCGTCGCCGCGCAGGAACTCGTAGAGCGCGGGGTTCTCCGGCAGATAGCCCAGCTTGCGCCGGGCCGCGATCGAGCCGGCCTTGTGCCCCGCCACCTCAGCCGACCCGCTCGAGGGCCGCACGAAGCCCATCAGGATCTTGATGGTGGTGGTCTTGCCTGCGCCGTTCGGCCCCAGCAGGCCGAAGATCTCGCCCCGCCGCGCCTCGAACGACAGATCCTCCACGGCCACCACGCGCCGCGCCCAGAAGCCGACGCGGAAGATCTTGCCCAGATGTTCGGTGCGGACGACTGCGTCCATCGTGCTTTCTTTCGTGGAATGAATGCCCGATAACGCTAGCGTGCCGACCGCGGACACCGCAACAGAATCGCCGCGCCGACGCGCGCTCTGGCCTCTGGCCGCCGGCCTCGCCGCCTTCGGCATCATCACCGGCCCCATCTGGAACCCGGCGCTGCAGCTCTACTACCGGGACAC
The DNA here is from genome assembly GCA_018266095.1 of Deltaproteobacteria bacterium. Taxonomy (GTDB): domain Bacteria; phylum Myxococcota; class Myxococcia; order Myxococcales; family 40CM-4-68-19; genus CAIWCD01. Next base: position 3,814 of record JAFEBC010000683.1, on the reverse strand, counting down.
CGCGCGCCTCTACTATCCGCTCAAGCGCTATCTCGCCGAGCGCCTCGCGCACGGCCAGCTCCCGCTCTGGGATCCGTGGACGGAGTCGGGTGTGTCCGTGCTCGGCCAGCTCTCGCCCGGGCTGCTCCATCCGCTCACCTTGCTCTACCTTTTGCTGCCCTTCGACCTCGCCTTCAAGCTCAACCACCTGTTGCCGCTGTTCCTCGCCGGCGCCGGCCTCTACGTGCTCGCGCGGGACCTCCAGCTCTCGCGCTGGTCGGCCCTCCTGGGCGGCATCGTCTTCGGCGGCTGCGGCTATCTGCTCTCGACGGCCGCCTCGAACCTCCCCTACGTCCTCGGCCCGGCGACGGTCCCGTGGGCGGTGTGGGGCCTGCGCCGCTTCGCGCGCACGGGCACGCCGGGATCGCTCCTCTTGGGCGCGTGGCTCCTCGCCCTCTGCATCTACGCGGGCGAGCCGCAGTCGATGCTCCTCGCCGGCCTCATCGGCGGCGTCTGGGTCCTGGCCGACGCCTGCGTGCCCGGCCCGTCGGAGGGCCCCACGCTCACCCGGCGCCTCGCGCGCACCGGCCTGCGCATCGCCCTGTGGGGCGGCCTGTCGCTCGCCCTGGCCGCGCCCGCTCTGGTCCCGGTGGTGCCGCGCCTCGCCCGCAGCACGCGCTCGCGCGGCTTCACCGACGACTACACGCGCAACAACTTCTCCGTGCACCCGCGGCGGCTCCTCGGCGTCATCGTCCCCGAGGCCTTCGACGACAACCCCACGCCCGCGCAGGGCACCCGCGACCTGCCGCCCAGCATCTTCCTCGAGCTGCTGGCCCAGGGAGGCGAGGCGAGCTTCGCCGACTCCATCACCATCGGGCTGCCGGCCGTCCTCCTCGCCCTGCTCGCCCTCGGGGCCGGACGGCGCGCCCGCTTGCTCGGCCTGGGCGCCGTCGTCCTCCTGCTCGCGTCCGCCGGCGACGCGCTGGGCATCTATCCGCTGCTCGAGCACGTGGTGCCCGGCATGCGCCTCTTCCGCTACGCCGAGAAGCTGACCGCGTTCGCCAGCATGCTCATCGCCGTGCTCGCGGCGGTGGGCGCGGACGCCCTGCTCAAGAGCCGCAGGCTGAACCAGGCCCTGGTGGCGCTCTCGGGCCTCTCGGCGGCCATCGCGGGCGGCGCGCTCTGGGCCTGCAGCGCCGGCCGCGAATCGCTCGAGGACTCCCTGCGCGTGGCCGCCGCCACCCACGACGCGCTCGCGGTGCGCCTCTTCGTCGACCGCCTGCTCTCCGGCCTCGGCACCACGGTCCTGCTCTCGGCCGCGATGCTGCTCGTCTCGGTCATCCCCCTCGTGCTGCCCGCGCGGACGCGCCTCGTGCCCGCCCTGCTCGCGGGCGTCTGCTTCGTGACCGCGCTGGTGTGCACCTCGAACCTCCTCTTCACCGTGTCCACGCGCTTCTACGCCGACCGCCCCGGCATGGCCGACCGCCTCGTCGCCGCGGCTGGCGAGAGCTACGATCGCTGGCGCGTCTACGTGGAGCCGATCACCTCGGGCAAGCAGATCAACGAGAACGATCCGCGCCTCGCCGCCCTCCTGCAGATCCAGGCGAGCCTCATGCCGCAGTTCGACGCCCTGGCTCGCGTGCAGGGCATCAACTCCTACTTCTCCATCAGCGACGAGCGGTACGCGAAGGCGGTGCACGCCGCGGCCATCCCCATGATCGCCCTGCTCAACGGCCGCTTCGTGGTCCTGGGGGGGTACCTGCGCACCCCCGAGAAGGCGCGCCGCGACGGCTTTCGGCCCGACCCCGACGGCTTCTGGATCCACGACGCGCCGCTGCGCCCCCGCGCCTTCCTGGTCGACGGGGCGATCGCGGCCGACGACGACGCCGTGGTGCACCCCTGGCTCGCCTCGCACGAGACCGACCTGCACCGCGAGGCGGTCGTCACCCTCGCCGATCGCGCCGCCGTCGAGGGCCTGCCCCCGCGCGGCACCGTTGGCCTGCCGCCCGTCACCTGGTCGCGCCCCGATCCCGAGCACATCCAGATCGGCACCGCGGCCCCGCGCGACACGCTGCTCGTCGTCTCCGAGCACTTCGACGCCGGCTGGTCGGCCTGGATCGACGGCGCGCCCGCCCGCGTGATCGAGACCGATCGCGTGGCCCTGGGCCTGCGCATCCCCGCCGGCGCGCATCAGGTCACCCTCCGCTTCCGGCCCGCCGGCCTCGTCCCCTCGGCGGCCGGGGTGGTGCTGCTCAGCGGCCTCCTCGCCTTCCTGCACCTGCGACGGCGACCCGGCGCCTGACGACCACCAGCGTTGAAAACTTGCCATCTGGGCGGCAGCGGGGTTTGCTGGCCTTCCACTTGCTTCAGGTTCCGGCAGGAGGCGTCATGCACCCGCGCAGAGCAAGTGGCTTCACCCTCATCGAGCTGATGATCGTCGTCGCCATCATCGGCATCCTGGCAGCCATCGCGGTGCCCAACTTCCTCAAGTACCAGGCCCGCGCCAAGCAGACGGAGGCGCGCTCGAACCTCAAGGCCGCGTTCACGTCCGAGAAGGCGTTCTTCGCGGCCAAGGACCGGTTCAGCACGCAGCCGTACGAGATCGGGTTCGTGCCCGAGCGCAACAACCGCTACGCCTACTTCCTCGCGGCCACCATCGCGCAGGAGTCTCGCGCCGGGACGGCCGCCACCGGAGGCGCGGCGGCCACCTCCATCAGCGTGGACACCTTCAAGTACGGCGCTGGGGCCGCGGTGAGCGCGCCTGGGACCATGGGCTGCGGCACGGTCCTCACCGACGTCGTCGCCAACTCCACCACCTGGGTCGGCGCCGCCGCCGGCAACATCGACACGGACACGACGCTCGACGGCTGGACCGTGTCCACCGACTCCCGCACCCTCGCCGGCGGACCCTGCGACGCCATCGGACCTGTGTCGGCTGGCGAACCTGCCAATGAGACCAACGATGTCAGCCGCTGACACGGAATGCGCCGTGATCGGGCCCCGACTGACAAAATACGTCACTTGCCCGAGCAGCGTCCCTTCGACCTCTCCGTGAAATCAAGCACTTGAGTTTGGCAAACCCCTTGCTACTCCCCCGCTCGTCCGCACCGCAGACCACCGCTTCCCCACCGCACTGGAGACTCTCAATGAAGAAGATGATGAAGGGCTTTACCCTGATTGAGCTGATGATCGTCGTCGCCATCATCGGCATCCTCGCCGCCATCGCCATTCCGAACTTCATCAAGTTCCAGGCGCGCAGCAAGCAGAGCGAGGCCAAGTCGAACTGCAAGGCCATGTTCACCGCGCAGAAGGCGTTCTACGCCGAGAAGGACCGCTTCTCGTCGACGGTCGGCGAGGTCGGCTTCGCCCCTGAGCGCAACAACCGCTACAACTACTACCTCGGCGCCGGCGGCACGCTCGACAACCGCACGGGCACCTCGGCCTCGACCGCGACCAACGCGGACTCGATCTCGGCCGACGTCTTCAAGTACGGCACCGCGCAGTCGGTGGCGTACGGCTCGGTCACCCCGGCGTTCACGGGCATCGTCCCGGGCATCTCGGGCACCGACTGGTCGGGCGGCGCGGCCGGCAACATCGACACGGACACGACCCTCGACACCTGGGCGATCTCGACCGCCTCGGTCATCCAGTCGGCCGGCGACAACTCGGGCAACATCCCCGCGGGCGAGCCGAACAACTTCAACAACGACGTGAACAAGTAAGTCTGTTCCCGCTCTGTTGAATCGAACGGAGGTGGACCTACGCGGTCCGCCTCCGTTTCGTTTTTGGCGTCTGCAAACGCTGCTAGACTCCGGCCCGCGATCATGTCCGTCCT
>JAFEBC010000682.1 GCA_018266095.1 Deltaproteobacteria bacterium | reverse complement strand
GTGGTGCGCCTCAGGATGCATCGCCGGCACGCCCTCGGGCGGCGTCTGGTCGGCGCTCTGGGCGCTGCGTGCGTCCTCGTCGGAGATCGCGAGCGCCTGCAGCTCATCCGAGAGGGACGGCTGGCCCGACGGAGGCGTCGTGTCCGGCAGCGGCGCCTCGTTCGCCGTGTCGCCGATCGGATGCGGAGTGGGCGGCGTGTGATCGAGCGCGGCCTCGTGCTCCGGCGCGGCGGCCTCGTGCGCGGGAGCCGCCGGCGCGTCGTCGCTGCTCAGCTTGTAGCCACAGTTCGTGCAGCGATCGACGCCGGGCTCATTGAACGCCTCGCAGCGGCGGCAGACGGTCCCGAACGACTCCGAGCCCTCCTGCTGCGCGGCCTGCATCCCCGCGTCAACGTGCGTCGACTCTTCTTGCTCGTCGGCGAGCGAAGCGTGCCCGCCCGTGTCGGCCGGCGGCTCTTCGAAGGGAACGTGGCAGCGGCGGCACTCCACCGCAGTGTCCGGATTCTCCACGCCGCAGTTCGGGCAGAACATGTCGTCTCGTCTCGCCTAAGGGGATGTGAGTGTGCGCCAATTCCTCACGGCGGCCGCGAGTCTACGGAGGGACGCGGCAAGTCTGCAAGCATGGAAAACAGGCCGCCGCACGATTGCTGCGATCGGGGGGCAAGTCCCTGATTGATTTGGGCATCAAGGGAAGTGCGCACCGAACGGTTCCGCGGCGCGTCAAACTTCATTGATCCGCCCCGCACCGGGGACTACTGTCGAGATCGGCCTTCCCGAATGATTCGCCTCAACGACATCCTCGAACGCGTCCACGGCTACCGGCCCGAGGCCGATCTCGACCTCATCAAGAAGGCCTACGTCTACTCGGCCAAGGTCCACCAGGGTCAGATCCGCAAGAGCGGCGAGCCGTATCTGATTCATCCGCTCGAGGTCGCGGGCATCCTCGCCGAGCTCAAGCTGGACGAGTCGTCGATCGTCGCCGGCATGCTCCACGACACCATCGAGGACACGCTCGCCAAGCCCGCGGAGATCAAGGAGCTCTTCGGGCAGGAGGTGCTCGATCTCGTCGAGGGCGTGACCAAGCTGTCGGCCATTCCGGTGCCGAACGCGACGCACGAGGAGAAGCAGGCCGAGAACCTCCGCAAGATGCTCGTGGCGATGGCCAAGGACATCCGCGTGATTCTGGTGAAGCTCGCGGACCGCACGCACAACATGCGGACACTCGAGCACATGAAGCCGGAGTCGCAGCGCCGCATCGCGCAGGAGACGCTCGACATCTATGCGCCGCTCGCGCACCGGCTCGGCATCCAGTGGGTCAAGATCGAGCTTGAGGACCTCGCCTTCAAGTACCTGAAGCCGCAGGAGTACGCGCAGGTCGAGAAGGAGCTCGCGGTCAGTCAGAAGGACCGCAACAAGTTCATCGCCGAGGTGGTGGAGCTCTTGCAGGGCAAGCTCAAGGAAGCGAACATCGTCGGCGACGTGCAGGGGCGGCCCAAGCACCTGTATTCGATCTGGAAGAAGGCCGACGGGCAGCACGTGTCGGTGAACGATCTGCACGACATCGTGGCGTTCCGGCTCATCTTGAAGAGCGTGCCCGCGTGCTACGAGGCGCTGGGGCTCATCCACTCGCTGTGGAAGCCGATCCCGGGGCGCTTCAAGGACTACATCGCGATCCCCAAGCCGAACGGGTACCAGTCGCTGCACACGACCGTGATCGGCCCGTCTGGCGAGCGCATCGAGATCCAGATGCGCACCGAGGAGATGCACCGCATCGCCGAGGAAGGCATCGCGGCGCACTGGTCGTACAAGGAAGGCAAGTCCAACAAGGACGACCAGAAGTTCGCGTGGCTGCGGCAGCTCATCGAGTGGCAGCAGGACCTCAAGGATTCGCGCGAGTTCCTGGAGACGGTGAAGGTCGACCTGTTCACGGACGAGGTGTTCGTGTTCACGCCGGCGGGCGAGGTGAAGAGCCTGCCGTTCGGGTCGACGCCGATCGACTTCGCGTACGCGGTGCACAGCGAGGTGGGCTCGCACTGCGTGGGCGCGAAGGTGAACGGGAAGATGGTGCCGCTGCGCACCAAGCTCAAGAACGGCGACACGATCGAGGTGCTGACGTCGACGAACGCCAAGCCCAACAAGGACTGGCTCAGCTTCGTCAAGACCAGCCGGGCGCAGGCGCGCATCCGCGCGTACATCAAGGGGCAGCAGCGCGAGAAGTCGATCGAGCTGGGCAAGGGGCTGCTCGAGCGCGAGTTCAAGAAGTTCGACATCAACTTCAGCAAGTTCGTGAAGAGCGATGAGTTCTTGAAGGCCGCGCAGGACATGGGGCACGCGCGCGCGGACGACCTGGTGTCGGCGGTCGGGTACGGAAAGCTCACGCCGCTCAACATCCTGAACAAGGTGCTGGGCCCCGAGAAGCTGGCCGAGAAGAAGGCGGCCGACGAGGAGAAGGGGCCGGAGCCGGCTGCGAGCGGGAATCGGCTCACCGAGCTCTTCAAGCGCGTGGCGCAGCGGACGCGCACGAGCGGCGGCGTGCGCATCGGCGGCATCGACGACGTGCTCGTGCGCTACGCCAAGTGCTGCGGGCCGGTGCCGGGCGATCCCATCGTGGGCTTCATCACGCGCGGGCGCGGCGTGACGGTGCACGTGCGCGGGTGCACGAAGGCGATGGAGAGCGATCCCGAGCGCAAGGTGGACGTGAGCTGGGACGTGCAGGGCGAGTTCAAGCGCGTGGTGAGCCTGCGGGTGAAGAGCGACGACCGCAAGGGCCTGCTCGCGAAGATGTCGGAGACGTTCGCGGACATGGGCGTGAACATCGTGCACGCGGACGCGCGGTCCACGGCGGACAAGCTGGGCGCGCTGTCGAGCTTCGACATCGAGATCAAGGACGCCAAGCAGCTCAACGAGGTCGTGCGCGCCATCGGGGCGATCGCGGGCGTGCACTCGGTGGAGCGCGCGTAGCGGCCGTCAGGATCCTGGCGTCAGGCGGCCCACGCGGCCCTCGGCGAGCGCGAGCTCGGGCTGCGATTCGGACAGATAGTCGGGCGCGATCGCGAAGAGCTTCGTGAGGTCGAACTGCGCGTGCGAAAGCTGCGGGAGCGCCTCTTGCACGAGCGAGAGCGCGTCGGGCGACAGGACTTGGGTCGCGAGCGCGTGAGACAGGTTCGCCTCGGGGATCCCGGCAGCGAGGAGCGCTGTGCGATTGGACACGGCGCCTGCGCCCACGAGCGGCGAGGTGGCATGCGCGTGCAGATGTTGGGGAACGACCGGGGCCAGGCGCACCGCGGGCGCGAGCAGCTCTGTCAGGTCATGCGTGCCTGAGACCGGCGAGGATGAGCGCGCATCCGCGGGCCCTCGCGCGTAGGCCGCGAGGAACACTTCGCCGCGTCGCGCTTCCTGTGCGGCGACCAACGCGGTCAGGTTCGCATCGAGCGCGAAGGCCCTGCGCGCGAGGGCCCGCAAGCTCGACACGCCCACGAGCGGGAGCTTGCGTGCGTACGCGATCCCTTTGGCTGCGGCGAGGCCGACGCGCAGGCCCGTGAACGAGCCCGGCCCGATGCCGACGACGACCGCGTGCACCTCGGCGAGCGCGAGGCCAGCGTCGACGCACGCGCGCTCGAGCAGGCCCGGCAAGAGCTCGCCCGCCTTCTTCGGCGGCGGAATCGAGAGCGACGACAGCGCGCGCGCAGACCCGCCCTCCACAGCGCAGAGGCCGGCGACCGTGGTCGAGGTGCTGGTGTCGAGCGCGAGGACGTTCACGGGCGGCGACAAATCACGACGCGGCC
>JAFEBC010000681.1 GCA_018266095.1 Deltaproteobacteria bacterium | reverse complement strand
GTTCGCGACGACGGAGGAGCGCCCTCGCTATATCGCGGAGCGCCTCGTGAAGATTCTGCCAAGCATGTCGAAAGACCACGACATGCGCGATGTCTTGGTCGAGGCAGGCCTCTCGATTCGGATTCGCGGGAAATCAGTCAACGAGATCCAGCGGATCCTTGCCGCGGCACACGAAGCGACCCCATCGAGGTTGGTCGATGTCGCGGAAGGAATTTGCCTCGAGGCAGCACGCGTACAAAAGCGAGCGGGCTACGTTGCACCTCTTGCACTGGAGGTCGCCCAAGTTGGCATCGCCTTGCAAGCGGAGGGTTGCAGTGGGGTGCGGTTGCAGTTCCTGGGCACGTTCGATGAAGGAATCGGAGACGGGTACGCTCCTTCTGGAAGCGAACTCGAGCGATGGAAGCGTCGACTCGGTTTCATCGACCAATTGAAGAGCAGGCAGCGTGCAGGAGCTGAGTTTGAGCGCTTCATTAACCATCTGCTTGCTTGCTACGGACTTCAGCCCAAGGCGAACATCAGGCTCGTTGGTGAGCAGATCGATGCCAGCTTTCGGCTCGGCGGCAACACCTACTTGCTTGAATGCAAATGCTTGACTGAGCCGGTTCCTTCTCGTGATCTACAGGTGTTTCACGCCAAGTTGGCCAACAAGCCTCGTTCGACACGCGCTGTGTTCTGGTCGGCAACACGATATTCCGCAGGTGCTTCGAAGTGGGTGCGGGAGAGCGGCAATCAACGCTTGTTCTTCATGCTCGACCGCGCGCATCTCAATCACGTACTTGAAGGAAAGGAAGCGCTCGACGCTATGCTCCTTCGGCACGAGCGCCGGTTCGAAGAAACGGGAAACCCGTACAAGGCTCCCTAGCGGGACTTCATCGCACCACACATTGCGCTGAATCGAACCTTCCGTCGGATCCCTGCTCGACCCACCTGGAGCGCGCATGCTCCACTTCGCGCTGTCCACTGGACGATCGATGTTCCACTGAACGCACTGGTCACGATTTTTCAAGCTGTTGAATTCAAGTCGCTTTTGGATCACCCACACCTCGGCACACACCTTGCTCAAGGGGCCCGGCAACCAATCCGCATCGTCTACGCCGAGGCCTCAACATGTTGACCAAGCCGACCAAGCACCTGCTCCTCTGTCTCCTCTCGCTCACCGCCCTCACCGCCGCGTGCGGTGGCCAGCTCGACGACCAGCAGGACCAGTCGATCGATGACGAGGCGTGGAGCGCCGCCGGCAACCCGGCCATCTTCGGCAGCGGCCTCGAGTACAAGCTCGCGAACCTCGCCACCAAGGGTGAGGCCAAGCAGATCCCGTGGGCCGGCTCGTACTGGCCGACCGCGCAGGACAACATCAACTACCGCTGGGCCGGCGCGAACACCGATTCGCCCGCGGCCAAGTACGGCAAGGCGTTCGGCGTCACCGGCGTCGAGGACGCGGTCTCGAAGAACCACGGCATCGATTCGATGACGGGCTCGAAGGCGTGCACCAAGTCGAGCGAGTGCTCGAGCGAGAACGGCGAGATGTGCGCCAAGCGCACGGGCCAGAGCGCGGGCCGCTGCATCCCCACGTGGTTCGGCATCTGCCACGGCTGGACGCCCGCCGCGATCCTCCTGCCCGAGCCCAAGCACGCGGTGGTGAAGAACGGCGTCACGTTCGCCATCGAGGACCTCAAGGCGCTGGCGTCGCTCGCGCACGATCGCACCACGAGCAAGTTCGTCTCGCTGCGCTGCGACACCACCAACCGCGCGAACGACATGGCGTTCGACAAGTACGGCCGGCCGGTCGACGAGTCGTGCCGCGATTCGAACGCGGGCACGTACCACATCCTGCTCGGCAACTACCTCGGCAAGGGCAAGTCGTTCGCCGAGGACCGCACGCAGGACAGCGAGGTGTGGAACCAGCCGCTGCGCGGGTATCGCGTGCTCTCGCAGAAGGAAGTGACGGCGCAGGAGGCGAACCGGCTCATCGGCGTGCCGGCCGAGGGCGGGCAGTCGAGCAGCAAGTCGGGCACGGTGGCGAAGGCGGCGTGGAGCCACAACGCGCCGGTCGCGGTGGTCGCGGGCCAGGTGTACTCGGTGAAGCTCTCGGGCACGGGTGACGCGGACCTGTACGTGAAGTTCGGCGCGCAGCCGACCACGAGCTCGTACACCTGCCGACCGTACGTGAACGGCTCGGCCGAGGAGTGCTCGGGCACGGTGCCGACGGGCGCGACGCAGCTCTTCGTGTCGGTGCGCGGCGATGCGGCGACGTCGAACTTCAGCGTGACCACGTCGGCCGGCGGGCAGGTGCCGGTGAAGTACGTGTTCAACAGCGCGGCCACGAAGTTCGTCTCGGTGAAGACCGACGTGGACTACATCAGCGAGACCTCGGCGGAGACCGACGGCTACCTCACGCCGCACATCGATTCGTACACGCGCACGGATCACTACGAGTACATCCTCGAGCTGAACGCGAGCGGCGCCATCATCGGCGGCGAGTGGGTGGGCGAGAGCAAGCAGTCGCACCCGGACTTCATCTGGCTGCCGACGGGCGTGGCGGCGACGACGGTCGCGGGCGGGAAGATCAGCTACGCGAACGTGAAGGCGATGATGGACGAGTCGGTGAAGTAGCGAGAGCGCGTCTCTCGCGGTGCGCTACGGCGCCGACTGGAAGGTCGCGCCGCGCGCTTGGACGCCGGTGGCGGTGCCGCCGAGGTAGTGCGGGTCCAGGGTGCCAGCGCGCTTGCGCTCGATGACGAGGTTGGCGTCGCAGGTGTCCACGCTCGACGACGTTTTCTTGTGCAGCGCGCCCGCCGCCACCGTGACCTGCGTCGCCGAGGCGTCGATGGAGGCGGTGTAGTCCTCGAGGCAGTCGCCCTTGATGATCACGTCTTGCGGATCGGTGTTCGTGCCCGCGGCGGAGTTGGTCCAGGTGAAGGTGACCGCAGCCGCGCGCGACACCTGCGAGGGCGGCGCGGTCAGCGTGAACGGCAAGGGCAGCGTCATGGCGCTCGTGGGCGCGCCGGTGTCGCTGCTGCGGTTGAGCGCGATGTTGAACGCGGTGCCGCTCGCGCCGCCGCTGAAGCTGGCCGCGTAGCTGACGATGCCGAGCAGCGAGGCCTCCACGAGCGGGTGCGACGTCGAGCCGGTGTTGCCCACGAGCGAATCGCCGGTGGTCAGCTCGATGAAGGTGAGCGAGAGCGCGCCCGTGCGCAGGACCGCGCTGACGGTGGTGTTGGCGCCGTCGGTGCTCGTGGCTGCGAGATCGGCGTAGATCTGATTCGTCGCGTAGTGGCTGGCGCTCTGCGTGTTGCAGGAGCACAGCGCGAGCGTGGCGAGCAGCATCGAACCCGTTCGGAGATTCATCGGCCCGCTCCTGTGAGATCGATCTTGAGCCCGTCGCGCGCGAAGCGGGCCATGCGCTCGATCAGCGCCTCGAGCGCCGGAAGCGGGCTTGTGCCGCTGCGATCGGCTTCGTCCTCGAGCTTGCGCTGGCAGCCGAGGTCCGAGCAGATGTGGACGCCGAGGGTGCGCTTGGCGTCGAGGCGCGCGGACAAGAGGCTCACGCCGGTACCCAGGCCAGTCTGGTGGCACCAGTCGCACATGTGCGGAACGGCCGGGCCGGTGCCGTTGGTGTCGAAGGCGATGCCCGTGGGCACGCCCTTGGGCACGGCGAAGACGAGGAAGACGCGGCCGCCGGCGGGGTGCGCCCAGGTCAGCGTGTGGTGCACGACGAGGGGGAATGAGAGGCCGGGCGGGAGCTCGACGCGCGAGCGGTCCTTGGGGCGGAAGGCCTCGAGGAGGGACTGCTCGGTGGCGAGACGGAACATGGGGGGAGTGTTCCAAACATGGCGGGTCGCGGCAACCCGAGCGCGCGCTCCTGTGTGCGGAAATGAAGGCGTGCCACTGACGTAGAGGCCCCATGGCCATCCGGCCGATCACCTTCGCCCGCCTCAAGTACGGCTCCCCGCTCCTCGCCGACGTGGCCGAGGTCGGCGCCCTGCGCGGCTTCATCCAGCACCGCGAGCCGCACGCGCTCACGTTCTACGAGGTCATGCTCGTCCTCTCCGGCCGCGGCGAACTGCGCCTCGATGGCCGCACCCTCCCCGTCCACCCAGGCGCCGTCTTCGTCACCGCGCCCGGTCAGGTGCGGAGCTGGCGGCTCACCACTCCGCTGCGCGCCGAGGTGGCCTTCTTCGAGCGCGACTTCGCGGGCTCCGGCCTCGCCGATCGGCTCACGGCGGGGCCGCTGCAGCTCGACGCGAGCGCGCTCGATCACTGCCGCGACACGCTGCACGAGATGATGAGCGAGCTCGCGCGCCACCGCGTGGTGTCCAGGGCGCGGCTCATCGAGCTGTGCGGTCACTTGCCCGTCGTCGAGAGCGCTGGTGTGCTCTCGCGGCGGTTCGTGAAGTTGGTGGATGAGCGCTTTCGCGACGAGCAGCGCGTGCTGGACTACGCACACCTCCTCGGCGTCACGCCGGAACATCTGAGCCGCACCACGCAGCGCCAGCTCGGCTGCGCGGCGAGCGACGTGATCCACCAGCGCGTGCTGCTCGAGGCCCAGCGGCGCCTGCTCTACACGAAGGAGCCGGTGGGCCTCATCGCCGATGGCCTGAAGTTCAGCGACGCGTCGTACTTCTGCCGCTTCTTCAAGCGCGGCCTCGGCCAGACGCCGCGCGACTACCGCGCCTCCAACGCGTAGAGCGCGCCGTCGGTCGAGCCGATCAGCAGGAGCTTTCCGGCAGGCACGGGCGAGCCGATGAAGATGCCGCCTGCCCAGCGCTGCGTCATGATGCCGACCACGTCGTCGTAGAAGCGGCTGCCGCCCGCGATCTTGGGCGGCGCGCCGATCTCGAGGACCCACGACTCCTTCTGCGCGTCGAGATCGATGCCGCGCAATTTGTTGTCGAAGGTGGCGAGGTACAGCGTGCGGCCCGCGATGGCCGGCGAGGCGAACGTGCCGCCGCCGACGTCGAAGCTGTAGACGATGGCGCCGGTCTTGGCGTCGAAGGCGTTGAACTTCTTGTCGCTGCCCGTCGCCAGATACACGCGGCCCTCGTACACCGCGGGAGAGCTGCTGCGCCAGCCGCGATCGCCGTGCTGCGACCACTTCTTGGCGCCGGTGGCTGCGTCGAGCGCGTAGAGCGTGGCGTCGCGGCAGCCGAAGTACACGACGCCGTCCATGATCGCGGCCGAGCCCTGGATGCCTTCCTGGTTGTGGATGTCGGGATCCCGGCCCGTCTGGAAGCGCCAGCGCTCCTTCCCGGTGGCGGCGTCGAGCGCGTAGAAGAACGTGTCCCAGCTCCCGAGGTAGACGGTGCCGTTCCAGATCGCCGGCGAGGCGTGGACGACGTCTCCGGTGTGGAACTTCCATTGCAGCGCGCCGGTGGCGGCGTCGAGCGCGTAGATGTTGCCGTCGCCGCTGCCGAAGTGGACGCGGCCTGCGTCGACGGCGGGCGAGGAGAGCCAGAAGTCCCAGAAGTCGGGCATCGTCTCGTCGGGCGGCAGGAGGCCGTGCAGGTGCTTGGCCGCGAAGCGCTTCTCGCCGCCGGTCTTGAACGCCCAGCGCAGCTTGCCGGTCGCGGCTTCGACGGCGCGGAAGGTGCCGTCGTACGAGTGGAAGTAGACGAGGTCGCCGGACACCGCGGGCGACGAGACGACGAGGCCTTCGGTGGCGAACTTCCAGCGCAGCGCGCCGGTGTCGAGATCGATGGCGTAGAGGTTGCCGTCTGCGCTGCCGATGTACGCGGTGTTGCCGACGATCGCGGGCGTGCCGAGGATGCGGGCCTGCGTCTCGAACTTCCACTTCAGGTGCGGCTGCGTGGTGATGGCAGGCGCGGCGTAGACGCCGGTGTGCTGCAGGTCGCCGCGGAAGGTGGCGAAGGGTGCAGCGAGGGAGGCGATGGCTGCGATGGCGAGGATGAGCATGGAGTCTCCAGAGTGTGGAGACCGTACGGACGCCCCTCGTGCGGCCTGGGACTTTCATGACCTGCGCTGACGCCGAGGCCCGTGTGCGAGCTGCTGCAGTCCGATATCCGACGATCGGTCGTATGATTCGACACAAACCACGGTGTATCTGTGCGGTTTGATGTCGTTTCATGTCTGCACATTTCGTCTATTGCCAGCCTGGGGCGCGCTCGTCCTGGCCCTCGCCGGCTGCAACGCGCCGCACGGGTCTGTGCCCATCCTCGCTTGGCATTCCATCGGCGCGGGCGACGACAAGTTCTCGGTCACCAGCGCGACCTTCTCTGCGCAGCTCGATGCGCTCGCCCAGGCAGGCTTCACGCCACTGACGCTGCGCGATGTCGTGTCGGCGCAGGACGCGCACGCGACCCTCCCGGCGCGGCCGGTCGTGCTGACCTTCGACGACGGCCTCGAGGACGCGTACACCACGGCGCTGCCCGCCCTGCAGGCGCACAAGATGCGCGGGACGTTCTTCATCGTCTCCAAGTTCGTGGCGGCGGACGCGGCGCACCGCACGGTGGCGCACGACAAGGTGGCCCTGCGACGCTACCTGACCGTCGACGAGCTGCGCGCGCTGGCCGCGGCGGGGATGGAGATCGGCTCGCACACGCAGCGCCATCCGCGCATGCCCGATCTCGACGCGGAGTCGGCGCGGCAGGAGCTCTCGGGCTCGAAGGCGGACCTCGAGGCGCTCATCGGCGCACCGGTGACGACGTTCGCGTATCCGTTCAATTCGGTGCGGCCCTTCCTGCCTCCGCTGGTGGCCGCGGCGGGCTATCGCGCGGCGGTCGCGGGGATGGTGCACGGGAACGACTCGCGCATGCAGCTCTTTCGCATGACGGTGGAGAAGGTCGACGCGCCCGGGATGATGAAGCAGCTCTGCACGACGTGGCCGGCGAGCTGCGCGCAATAGCGGCGGCTCGCGCGCACGAGCCTCGTCAGCGTTCAAGCAAGACCCATCCGTCGGCGCGCGCGCGTTCGTGCCAGGGCGCGGCGTCGGGTGCGAGCGTGTCTGGGCGCGCGAAGGCGAGGTGCGCCTCGGGTCGCGCGTCGGCGAGGTGTGCCGCGGGCCAGGGCACGAGGTGCCGCTCTTCGGCGAGCTCGGCGAGGGCGAGCGTCTCGTCCTCTGCGGACACGATCGCGATCGGTGTGCCTGCGGAGAGCTGGGCGAGCGCGGGCGCGAACGTGGTCGAGAACGCGCAGGGTGGCCGCTGCACACGCGCGCCAACACCGAAGACCGAGAGGACCACCGCGAGCGCCGCGGCGAGCCCCAGGATCACCTCGACGTTGCGGGCGCGCGTCGCGGAGGTGAGCGCGCGGGCGAGCCAAGGGCCCACGCCCGCGCCCGCGAGGAGCGACAGCAGCGGGAAGGCCACCAGCGCGTGGTTGCCCCACTTGCGCTGCGGGACGCACAAGATCGCGAGCGCGATGAAGGAAGCCCAAGCGAGCAGGCGCGCCTCCGCGTCGGCGGGATCGCGGCGGAGCGAGCGCCACACACCTGCAGCGGACGCGGGCAAGCCTGGCCAGAAGCGGCCGGCGACGACGGCCAGCGGAAACCAGAACGCGGTCACGCCATCGCGGCGCGCGCCGGTGGCCGAGGCGAGCAGTTGTCCGCGGCCGTAGCCCTCCGCCCAGGAGCCATCG
This sequence comes from Deltaproteobacteria bacterium, assembly GCA_018266095.1. Classification (GTDB taxonomy): domain Bacteria; phylum Myxococcota; class Myxococcia; order Myxococcales; family 40CM-4-68-19; genus CAIWCD01. The sequence goes on along the minus strand of JAFEBC010000681.1, from coordinate 7,411 downwards.
CCGAGAGACGCGTCGGCCCAGAGGAAGAGTGCGAGCGGGACAGCGGCGGCGGCGCAGGCGATCGCGCCGCGCACGAGGATCCTGATCGAACGCGCGGTGATCGCGCGCGCGGTCACCACGCTCACCAGCGGCACGAGGCCGAAAGGTCCCTTGATCAGCACCGCGAGCGCGCCGAAGCCGGCCGCGCAGAGCCAGCCACGCCGAGAGGGTGTGCCCAGCAGCACCGGCGCCGCCGCGGCCGTCGACAAGAGCAGCAGCGGCGGCTCGAGCATGAGGCGCCCGCCGTAGTGCCACGTCGCCTCCGGCAACATGAACGCGAGCAGCGCCGCGAGGCCACCCCACGGCCCCGACAGCCGCGCGCCGAGCCAGCCGATGAGCGCCGCCGTCGACAACGTGAGCAGCGCATACATCGGCGGGACGGCCCACTCACCCAGCGCGCGCATCGCCGCGATGGCGGGCCAGAATCCAAACGGCAGGTGCTCGCGAAACTGCGGCCAGTGCCCCGGGAGGAAGCTGAGATCGAGCCAGCGCCCGCTCTCAGCCGCGTGCCGCGCGATCACCACATAGAGCTGCGCGTCGACGTGGTCGATGTGCGCGCGCCAGGGCATCGACAAGAGCGCCGCGCCGAGCACGAGCGCGCCCGCAAATGCCCAACGGATCGATGCGCGGACCTCGGCTTCCAGAGTCGCTCCTCGCTGCTCACGCGCCGCGCGACCTCGAGCGGTCGCATTCAGGCCGGCTCGACTATAGGCTCACTTCCATGCTCGCACTCCTCGCGTCTTCGCTCCTCCTGGCCGCAGCGCCGACTCCTCCCGTTTCGCCCGTCGCGCCCCTCGCGCGCCAGTACATGGACGGCCTGTTCAAGGCGCGCCCGCACCTGGCCACGTTCATGGGCGATCACTCGCACGATGCCGAGCTCATCGATCTCTCGGACGCCGCCACCAAGCGACGCCTCGGTGAATTGACGACGCTCGCGAAGCAGGTCGCGGCGCTCGATCGCAGCAAGCTCTCCGCCGACGACCGCGCCGACGCACAGATCCTCGCGGACGGCATCGCGCTGGAGACGCTCTACCTCGCCGAGCTGCACGAGCCCGCGTGGGATCCGCGCTTCTCGGACTCGTTCCCCTTCTACGATCCGCGCGAGATCATCGCGTCGCGCCTGGGCGATCTGATCCACGGCGCCTACGCCACCGAAGCGCAGCGGCGGGAGTGGGTCACGGCCGAACTGCTCGCGCTGCCCAAGCTCATCGCGCAGGAGCAGGCGCTGGTGACCGCGCCCTCGCTCATCCACCTCGAGCAGGCGGTGAAGGACAACGCAGGCCGCATCGGGTTCTTCGAGACGGAGCTCAAGGAGTTCACGGCCAAGGATCCGGCGGGTGAGGCCGCGCGCCTCGCGGCGCTGAAGTCGCTGCAGGGCTACCAGGACTTCCTGACGAAGTTCCCGCGCGAGAAGGCGACGCACGACTGGAAGCTCGGCAAGAAGCTGTACGCGAAGAAGTTCCCGCTCGCGCTGCAGACGAACGTGAAGCAGGACGAGCTGTACCAGCGCGCGCGGACGGCGTTCCTGGCGGCGCGCGGCGAGCTGTTCCAGAGCACGCTGCGCTTGAAGAAGGAGCTGTGGCCAAAGGAGCCGCCGGTGCCCGCGGCGATCGACAACGCCGGGCAGGCCGCGCTCATCCGCCGCGTCGAGGCTGAGCTCTCGAAGGCGCATCCGAAGGGCGACGCGCTGGTGCAGGCGCACGCGGATCAGCTCAACGCGCTGCGCGACTTCATCACGCAGAAGAACCTGCTCGCGCTCCCGCCCGCGGAGACGCTGGCGGTCGAGCCGATGCCCGAGTTCAAGCGCGGCGGCGCGGGCGCGGAATATCTCTCGCCGGGGATGCTCGACAAGACGGTGCAGTGGAAGGGAACGTTCTTCGTCGATCCGCCCGACGCGAGCTGGTCCGCGGAGAAGACCGAGAGCTATCTGCGCGCGAACAACGATCTCTCCATCGTGCTGACCGCGGCGCACGAGGCGTACCCGGGCCACCACTTGCAGGCCTGGTACGCGCGCAAGGATCTGAATCCGCTGCGCTCGACGCTGTGGAGCGGCGCGTTCGCCGAAGGCTGGGCCGTGTATGGCACGACGCTGCTCGTGCGCTCGGGCCTGGGCGGCGCGACCAACGAGCGCTTGCACTTCGAGGACACGAAGGTGGCGATGATCGTGGCCGCGAACGCGATCCTCGACCTGAAGCTGCAGACGGGCGAGATGTCCGACGCCGAGGCGCTCGCGTTCATGGAGAACGATGGCTTCCAGGAGAAGGCGCTGGCCGAGAACAAGCTGCGCCGCGCGAATCTCGACTCGACGCAGCTCTGTCAGTACTTCCTGGGGCTGAGCGAGATCGAGGCGCTGGAGAAGGAGGTGCGCGCGAAGGGTCCGTTCGATCAGCGCGCGTTCGACGAGGCGCTGGTGGGGCACGGGACGATCCCGGTGAAGGTGCTGCGGGGGCTCGTGCTGGGAAGGAATTGAGAGGCCGGCCTGGCGCTTCCCGAGGTCCTGCTCGAGTCACTCCGCGTGCGCAGGCTCGACGGCGCGACGTGGAAGTACCTGCGCTGAGCGCGCGCCCTACCCGCCCGCGGCCACACGCACCACATGGATCACAGCGCCGAAGTGCAGCGCCGCGCCCACCAGCGTCAGCGCGTGGAACACCTCGTGATACCCGAACGTCCGCGGCCACAGCCGGGGCCGCTTGGTGGCATACGCGAGCGCGCCGAGCGTGTACGCGACGCCGCCTGCGAGCAAGGTCAGGAACGTAGCCGCGCCCAGCGCGTGGAAGGCCGTGAGGAAGTGCGGCGCGAGCGTCCAGCCCACGGCCACCGCGAGCACGGCGACGACCCACTTGGGCGCGTGCACCCAGAACAGCGACTGCAAGACGCCCAGCACTGCGCCCGTCCACACTTGCCACAAGAGCGTCGCACCCTCGGCTGCTGGCAGGCCCAGGAGCGCGATGGGCGTGTACGTGCCAGCGATGAGCACGAAGATGGACGCGTGATCCGCGCGCCGCATCCAAGCCCGCGCGGGCGGCGCCCACTGGATGACGTGGTACGTCGCGCTCACCGTGAACAACGTGACCAGGCTGGCCGCGTAGATCCCCGCCGCGGCGGCCGCGCGCAGGTTGGTCGTGGTGGCCACCAGCACCGCACCGGCGCCCAGCGCAGCGGCCGCAGCGAACTGGTGCAGCACACCGCGCAGCCGCGGCTTCTCGAGCGCAGCGGCCCGCGCGAGCTTGGTCACGCTTCGCTCCGGAGCGACGTGAGCGCACGTTCGCGCGGGATGAGCGCCGCGCGATGGACGGTGCAGAGGCCGAGCTTCTCCAAGAGCAGGCAGCTCGCGTAGCCGAGGTCGATCTCGCTGCGCCGATGCGAGAACGACGCCGAGCCCGGGAACGCGTGGTGGTTGTTCTGGAAGCCCTCGCCGAAGATGAGCCAGGCCGCGAGGTGGTTGTTGCGCGAGTTGTCGCGCGTCTCGAAGTTGCGCCCGCCGATGGCGTGGCCGAGCGAGTTCACGAGGCCGCCTTGCACTGGATGGCTCATCATGCCGAGGAAGTACGTCACCCCGAGGAGCCAGCCGACGCCGGCGCCGAGCGCGAGCCCGATGGCCGCGTGCGTGGCGTACGGCAGCCACCACAGGCCGCGCCGGGTGAGCGCGTTGACCTCGAAGTCGAGGTCCTTCGCGTGGCGCGTGAACTCCGGGTCCCGCTTGAGCAGGCCGATGAGCACGCGCTCGTAGCTGCGAAGCTGCTCGAGCCCGATGCCGAGGATGCCCACGTTCACCGGCGAGTGGGGATCGAGCGGCGTATCCGAGTGCGCGTGGTGCAGCCGGTGCATCACGATCCAGGCGCGCGGATCCAGCCCCGTCAGCCACGGCCCGCCCGCGACCAGGAGCCGCTGCAGCCGCGGGTGCAGCGTGATCGCCTTGTGCGCCAGCGCGCGGTGGTAGCCCACGGTGATGGTGAGCACGTTGGCGAGGTAGGCAGCGGCGAAGACAGCGAGGCAGAGGACGAGGTACATGTTGCTCCCAGAAGTTACGGTCCAGTCAGTTACTGAGCAGTAAGTTACTGGGTAGTAAGGTCTGGAGTCAACATGGGCAACAAAAAGCGCCTGTCCGCGGTCGAACGGCGCGCGCAACTGCTGGAGATCGGGCGGAAAGTCTTCGCCCAGCGCGGCTACGAGGCCACCTCGCTGGACGAGGTCGCGGCCAAGGCAGGCATCTCCAAGCCGATCATCTACGAGCACTTCGGCGCCAAGGAGGGCCTCTACGCGGCCATCGTCGACCACGAGCTCGAGTCCCTGGTGCAGCGCATCTCGCTCTCCGTGGAGCAGGGCCGCCCCCGCGCGCGCTTCGAGGCGGCGGTGCTGGCCTTCCTCGGCTACGTGCGCGACGAGCCCGAGGGCTTCGCGGTGCTCACGCGCGACTCACCGACCGCCGCGCGCACCGGCCTGACCCGCGTGATCGACGAGGTGGCCTCGCGCGTGGGAGACGTGTTCCAGAGCGAGTTCCAGCGCGCCGGCTACCGCGCCAAGGTGGCGCCCATCTATGCGCACGCGCTGGTGGGCATGGTGACGCAGGTCGGGCAGTGGTGGGCGAGCGAGCGCATGCCCTTCCCGGTGGAGCACGTCGCCAGGCACGTGGTTGCGCTCGGGTGGATGGGCCTGAGGCACCTGCCGCAGGAGCCGGAGCTGGCGGCGGTCAAGAAGAAGTAGCTGCTGCCACTTTTTGTCAGTTGCCAAATTCTGTCAGCAGCCTGCCCGCACGCAGCCGGCGGCAGCCGCAAGGTGGCCCGGCGCGGAGCGCGAGCGGTTCGATCGGCTCTTCCGGGCCTTCGTGGCGGCGATGGCGCCGCAGGACGAGTGAGGCACGCGCTGCGCGCGTCAGCGCTTGCGCTTCTTGGGCAAGAGCACGCTCGGCTTCATGCCCAGGCCGATCACGGCCGCGGCGCGGATCGACTCCTCCAGCGCGAACGGCAAGCAGTAGATCCCGCCGTGCACCTGCTGGGCGAAGAGCTTCGAGGCGCGCTGCGGGTCGTTCGTCTGCGGCCCGGCCGGCGCCTGCGGATTGAGCAGGTCGTGCAGCATCAACAGGCTGCTCAGCGCGCGCGTCTCGGGCGGGTCGAAGATGCGCACGCCGAACTTGGGCGCGCCCAGGAAGGCCGCCTCGAAGAGCGGGTGCGAGAGCGAGCGCGTGCGCGTGATGCCGGCCACGTTGGCGGACACGATGATGGGCCTGGACGTGGTCGCGCGCGCGTCGACGCCGTGGAGCGCGAGCGCCTCGGCCGCCATCAGCTTGGAGATGTACTGCGCGGCCTGGTAGCTCAGGCCCTGGATCGACACCGTGGAGAGGCCCACGTGCGCGCCGCCTGCGCTGATGCTGCCAGGAGTTGGCAGGAGCCCCGCGCGGTTCAAGGCGCCTTGCCAGATCGGGCGCCTCTTGAAGCGCGCGGCGGCCTCGGTGACGCTCTCGGGTTGCCACACGGAGGCGGTGGTGGGCGACACGAGCAGCGACACCGAGCGCACGATGGCGGGGTCCAAGCTGGACACGATCGCGTCCATCGTCACCGCCAGGCGCCACTCCTGGCTCGCACCCGAAGCGTACGCGAAGGCCCCCACCTCCACCGGCTGGCCCTGCGCGAACGCCTCGATCGCGGCGGCGATCTCGCGCGGATTCTCGAGCAGGTTCTTGGCCGCGGCGCACGTCACCAGCTCGCCGGAGAGTCCGGCCCTGTCCGCCAGCAGCGTGGCCGGATCCGCGAGATCGATCCAGAGCACGCTCGCGCCGCCCTGCAACAGCGCCCGCGTGGGGGCGAGCTCGGCGCCGGCGCCCAGGATCACGAAGCGGCGGCCGCGCAGATCGATCTTGCCTCCGTTGGCCTGCGCGTGCTGCGCGATCCAGGTGAGCGCCTCGGCGGCGGCGTGCGTCAGCTCGTGCGTCGCTGCCAGGCGCTTGGCCAGCGTCACCGCGTCCAGGCCGCGGTGCACCGCGCCGCTCCACGGGATGGCGACCTCCAGGCGCGATTCGTCGCCCAGGCGCGTGCGCTCCAGCGTCTGCGGCGCGGCCTTGTCGCGGAGATGCTCCGTGAGCGGGACGGTCTTGTCGCCGGCCGCGAAGCCGAGCGCGTCCTGGGTGGTGCGCACGATGAAGCGCGCGATCGCGGTGCGCTCACTGGAGCTGACGCGGGCCGCTTCGAACCGCGCCAGCGCGCTGCCGTACGTCTTCTTGAAGACGCCCGCGCCCGAGGGCATCCGCGCCGCGCCGAGCGCTTGCGGAAACTGCGCCACGGCCTGCTGCAGCACCGAGTGGAAGAGGCTCGAGCCGGTGTGACCCGAGGGGAGGACGACGCCGAGGGGTTTTCGCTCGTTGTTGGGCACGCGCTCTTTTGGCGCCATCGCCGCGACGGAGCAAGCCAAAAACGTTGCGTCTGCAACGACCGGCGTCAGGCCGAGGGCGGGCGCACCTGCTTGTGGATCTTCTTGAGGAAGGTCTTGGTGCAGCGCCCGTGCGTGTCCTCGTGGTTCATGATCTCGGCGAGGAGGCGCTTCTTCGCGTCGTCACCGAGCGCGGACGCCGTGACCTCGGCGGCGAGCTGCGTGCCCTCCTCGGTGACCGGCACCTTGGGGCCCACCGGTCCGGCCTGCGCCTCGTGCCGCTGAGGTCCATGGTGCGACTGCTTGGTCTTGGTCACATCGCGGAAGCGCGACTGCGCCTCGCCGCGGCGGCCCGTTCCGTGACAGCCGGGACAGGTCGCCGACGTGCGCCCGAGGGAGTTGCCGATGCGTCCATCGCCGCCACAGAGCCCGCAGGATTCGCTTTCCATCGCATGGCTGTAGCACCAATCGCCCGAGCGCGGGCTCTAGCGCAGCGAATCGTAGCGCCGGCCCGAGTCCACGCAGCCGCGGTTCGACGAGAGCGGCACGCACACCTGGACCTGTCCGGTGCAGCGCGCCCCGCCCGGCGCGGTGGCCTCGAACGAGAGGAAGTAGAGGCGCCCCTCGGGGCCGCTGTCGTGCCCGTCGCATCCGTCGCGATCGTGGCCGTCGCGATCCTCGCGATCGCGGCCGTCGCGATCATCGTGTCCGTCGCGATCGTCGTGGCCGCGGCCGTCGCGATCGTCTCGGCTGTTGCAGCTCCGGTGATCGTCGTCGTGGCCCTCGTTGCGCTCGGCGCGGACCTGGGCGGCGCCCGACGAGGAGATCGTCGCGTCCGCGCCCGAGTGGCCGCAGCCCGAGCGCGTGGGCTCGTCCTGCTGGATGGTCTTCACGCGCACGCTGACGTTCGACGCCAGGCCGGTGATGGCGACGGGCACGAGCTTGTTGTCGGGCGGCCAGATCCGCGCGGGGTTGGCGCGAGCCGGGGAGCAGTCGAGCGTGGGCGGCG
>JAFEBC010000680.1 GCA_018266095.1 Deltaproteobacteria bacterium | reverse complement strand
CGGTCGCTACCGCGATCATGTCTTCCGGTCACACCCTGGAGGACCCCGTGCTCGCGTCTCGCCGATCCCTGCTGCCGATGTGCCTGAGCGTGTGCCTGCGCCTGTCGTTGGGCTGCGCCGCGCCGGCAGATTCGAGCCTCATCGAGCCCTCCCCCCAGAGCGCCGGCGAGCTCACGCGCGCGACTGCAGCCTTCAGCGTGAGCGTCGATCCATCGCTCGATCCGCGCGAGCAGCTCACCGCCGCCGACGGCTCCGTGCGCCCCATCGCGGCTTGCGTCGACGCCAGCGGCGTCCGCACCGAGTTCATCGCGGGTGAAGCGATCGTCCACGCGGGGAACGCCACCGAGCAGGCCGCGCTCACCTCGTTCCTGAGCCGCCACGCCGCGGTCATCACGCAGACCGATCAGGTGCCCGCGCCGCCGCGCTCACTCGGCCGCCGCCTCGAGGCCGTGCAGCTCGCGCCCACCAACTTCCTCGTGCGCGTCGACACCAGCACGCAGTCGCTCGCGAGCTACGTCGCGGACGCCACCCACCGCGGCCTCTCCGGCGCGCACCGCTGCTCGTCGCTCGCCGCCGTGCAGACTCTGGCCATGATCTCGCGCGAGATCGTCGGCAACGGCCTGCGCATCGCGCCCGACTTCCTCATGCGTCCCGGCACCATGCTGCACAAGACCGCCGAGACGTTCATCGTCGATCACAACGTCAACGCCTTCGATCTCACCACCTTCAAGTCGCAGCAACCCGCCGCCACCGGCAACGGCTCGACCATCTCGCGCGCGTGGCAGTACGTCGCCGGCCACGGCATCCCGCGCCAGATCCGCGTCGCCATCGTCGACTCCGGCTTCTGGCTCGACGCCTCGGGCCACCCGTTCGACAACCCGATCGGCACGCGCACCGACCTGCCCACCTCGCCCACGCAGTGGGACTTCACCGACAACGACGCCTTCGCCGGCGGCCCCGCGGCGGTGAAGTGCAACGGGCAGACCACGTGCAACTGGCACGGCAACGGCGTCGCCGACGTGGCCGCGGGCAAGCTCAACGACCTCCAGGGCTACGGCGGCGCGGGCGGCACCGTCGCCGACCCGTGGATCTTCCGCATCGACTACACGCAACTCGAGGAGACGGCCGCGATCAAGACCGCGCGGCTGTGGGGCGCCGACGTCATCAACATGAGCTTCGGCGCGGCCTGCGACGACGACTGCATGTCGTACGACAACGGCATCGGCCTCATCGGCGAGATCGCCAACGCGCGCGCCGCGGGCCTCATCCTCGTGGGCATCGCCGGCAACTACTCGATGAGCGTGGACACGAGCCACCTCACGCCTTGCGTGCTCGACGGCGTCATCTGCGTCGGCGCGCTCAACGACGACGCGAACACCGCCGCGAGCTACTCGGACTATGGCGCCGCCGTCGACATCTGGGCGCCCGCGAACGCCTGGGTCATGTCGGATCCCGAGAACCTCCCCATCGGCAGCTATGTGGGCGGAACCAGCATCGCCGCGCCCGTCGTCTCTGGCGTGGCCGCGATGATGAAGGCGATGGACCCGACGCTCTCGAGCGACGCCGTGCGCGATCTGCTGGTGCAGTCGCGCGTGCTCCCCGGCTCGAACGATCCGCTGGTCACCGCGTACCTCGACGCGCGCCGCGCCGTGACTCTGGCCTCTCAGAGCAAGATCCCCGTCGACGCGCTGGAGCCAAACAACACGCCCGCGCAGGCCACCACCTTGAACAACGGCACGACCGGCGAGCTCACCATCGATCACCCCGGCGACGCCGACTGGTTCCGCTTCACGCTCAGCGACTATTCGTCCGTCGAGCTCGACGTGGAGAACATGGTCGATCTCGGCGGGCTCTTCGTGACCGTCTCGCCGGAGTCGGCGCCGGGCGCGCCCTCGAATGTCAGCTTCACCGGCACGCCCACCGGCAGCATCTACAAGGCCGGGCTCGCGGCGCCGGGCACGTACCTCGTGTACGTCGGCTCGCAGAACCCGCAGCCGTACATCCTCACGCTCAAGACCACGATCGTCGGCCTGCAGCCCGATCAGTTCGAGGCCGACAACACCTTCGCCACCGCGGCCACCACCGCCATCGGCGGCCTCGACGTCAACCTGCACGTCGCGGGTGACGTCGACTACTACGCGTACAAGGTGAGCGGTCAGATCTACGATCCGTTCTCGAAGTACGGCTTCGGCATCGACTCCGCCGACATGCCGCTCTGGGTCGACGTGTACGTCGCGGGCGCGCTCGTCCAGTCGTACGGCCCGGTGACCACGCTCGAGCTCGATCTGCCGAGCGGCGACGTGGTCGTGCGCGTCTCGGGCGGCCAGCCGGGCCGCTACTCCTTCCACGCCGGCCCCTACGACGACGGCGGCTGGTCTGTGTACCAATATACTCCGGTACCTTGGTACCTCGATCCAGGCGGCCCGTACGAGGGCGTGCTCCCCGGCGTCGATCAGGTCCTCGCGATCCCCGCGGGCATGAGCGGCGACCTCGTGGTCACGGGCCAGGTCCACGTACAGGTGCTCGACCTGCGGGGCGCGGTCCTCGCGCAGGGCGTGACCTCGAGCCGCGGCGAGACCGTCTCGTTGGCGCCACTGGGCGGAAGCGAAGGTG
>JAFEBC010000067.1 GCA_018266095.1 Deltaproteobacteria bacterium | reverse complement strand
TGAGGAGCCCGTCCTTCGCGCCCGTGAGCTCGATGATCGGCGCCGCGCGGTCCTGGCCGAGGCGCAGCACCGCGGTCGAGGTGAGCCCGAAGCCATCGGTGGCGACCGCCATGATGGTGGTGGTCCCCGCGCCGATCGTGACCGTGCGGCTGAACACGCCGTGCACATCCACCGGCACCGCGGTGCCGTTCACCTTCACGGTCACGAGGTCCGAGGGATCCGCCGGCTGCGCCACGCCGGTGACCGTGAGCGAGGTCTGGTTGGTGTAGCCGTCGGCCGCGGGCGAGGTGAACGCGATGGTGGGCGGCGTGACGTTCGCGCGCACGTGGCGCACGACCGTGGTGGCGTTGCCGGCGCTGTCCGAGGCCAGGATCGTGATCGCGTTCGTTCCCGCGACCAGCGCCACCGTGGAGGAGAACGTGCCATCGGCCGCCAGCGTCACTGGCGCGCCGGACACCGTCACCGTGAGCGGAGAGGCGTCGGTGGCCTTGCCCTTGAGCGGCACGGTGAGCGCGGCGATGCGGGCGCCCTCGGCCGGCGAGGTGACCGTCAGCACCGGCGGCTGCGTGTCGACGGTCACGCGCACCCGCGCCGTGCTGGAGTTCCCAGCGATGTCCGACGCGCGCACCTGCAACAGGTTGCTCCCGCGCGTCAGCGCGACCGTGCCGTGCCACGAGCCATCGCCCTCGAGCGTCATCAACTGCTGGTTCAGCGTCACCGCGCCCAGCGGCCCGTCGTCGGACACCGCGGCGATCACCTCGAGCTCACCCGGCGCCACCACCGCGCGGTCGGCCGGCGCGAGGATGCTGACGCCCGGCGGCGTGCGATCGATGAAGAACGAGAGCTGCGCCTGCGAGGCGTTCCCAGCGCGATCGACGGCGGTGGCCTGCACCTGGTGCGCGCCCTCGGTGGACACCGTGAACGGCTGCGCGTCCGGCAGCGTGACGCCGTCGAGCCTCACCGTGGTGGTGCCCGCGTTCGCGTCGGTGGAGACGATGGAGATGCGCGGGAAGGTGCGGATGCGCGAGCCGTCGGTGGCGCCGCTGATGCGCAGGAGGGGCGGCGTGCGATCGATGATGAACGTGAGCAGCACGCGGGTGCTGTGGCCGCCCTGGTCCTTGGCCAGCACGTCGAGCTTGTGCGTGCCCTCGGCCACGACGGTGGCGCCGCTGGTGAACGCCTGGCCGTCGAGGAGCGTGCGCGCGGACACGAGCAGGTCGTCGGTGGCGGTGATCACCGGAGTGACGCTGCTGCGCGTGACGAGGCCATCGCTGACGCCGGTCACGGTGACGACCGGCGGGTTCAGATCGAACACCGCGGTGGGCCCGCTCGTGCTCCAGTTGCCGTTCGGGTCGCCGGCCTGCACGGCGAGCGTGTAGTCGTGCGCGGCCTCGAGCAGGCTGGTGGTCACCGTGGTGGCGGCGCCGTCGAGCTCGAGGAGCTGTCGTCCGTTGGCGAAGACGCGGTACTTCGCGACGTAGGCCGCGTCGGTGGCTGCGGTCCAGTCGAGCTTCACGCTGCCGTCCGCGAGCCCTGTCGCCGTCAGCGTCGAGCCGTGCGGCCACACTGGCGCGGCGGTGTCGGCGCAGCGCGGAGAGCCCGAGGTGGCCGTCGCGGTGGCCGTGAGGAGCGTCCACGTCACCGGCGCGCCGTCGAAGTCGAAGATGACCGGGCTGTTCGGCGCGGCCCTCGACTGCCCGCGCGGGAACGTCGTGGGCTGCCCGCGATCCTGCGCCCCCGGCGCGAAGCCGTTCAGCGGGCCGATGGCCTGACTCACCGACGCGCCGTCGTTGCGCCAGCCGAAGTACGCGGTGTAGCGCCCGCCGGAGTGGTCGATCACACAGTCGACCCGCGGCGCCACGCCCACCGCCGTGGCCCGCGCGATGGCTGCGTCCAGCGCCTGCCGCTTCGCGTCCTCGATCGGATCGCCGCAGGCGGCCGCCGCGAGCGTCAACGCGACGAGCGCGCGCAAGGAGGCCTGGGAGGCGACAAGCCAGAGGGAGGTGGTGTTCGCGCGCATCACTGGTTGCACCCGGACACGCCCGCGCGGACGTGGAGCTGGTAGTAGCCGGACGTGTTGCCAAAGCCGTCGACGATCACTTCGATGGCCTGCCCGCGCACGAGCGGCACGCTCACGAGCGAGGTGTTGTTGGGGCACGCGTCGTCGCTGCACGCGAGCTCCGCGCCGGTCCCGTACTCGCGCACGTAGAGCACGGTGTCGAACGCCGAGCCGCCGAGGTCGATGGTGTACGTGCCGTCCGCGGGCGCGACGAAGAAGTACGCCTGGTCGCGCGCCGCCTCACCGCCGCAGGAGCCGGCGTAGCCGTTGGGCGTGCCGTAGGTGTAGCCGTACGTGTCGTAGGGCACGCTGGGGATGGTGGGCTCGCCCGAGGGAGGCAGCCTGCACACGCCGCCCGCGCACACCGAGCCCTCTTGGCATGGGAGCACCGGATCGCCCAGCGTGCAGGCCGCGCCGACCGGCACGGTCAGGTTGAAGGAGGTGTCCACACGCGAGCCGTCCGTGTCGGCGACGACGATGGAGTACGTGCCCGCGGCGAGGTGCACGGTGGCGGTCCCGTTGAGGCAGGCCACCGCCGAGGCGTCGTCCGCGCAGGAGGTGCGCACCGAGGCCGTCGAGAAGTCGGGCAGCGTGATGAGCACGTCGGTCTCTTGCGGCACCGTGAGCTCCGTCACCAGCTCGGGCGCGCTGGCCGAGGGCACGACGTCGCAGCGGGCGGCGATCGCCAGATCGTGATTGGCCTGCGAGAGCGGCACGCCCACCACATTGGTGTCGGTGATGACGAACGGCGCCGCACAGGTCTCGCCCGGCGTGTCCTCGCTCTCGCCCGCCGCGCTGACGCAGCTCGGATCAGCGGGGAAGTCGACGAGGCCGTCGCCGTCGTTGTCCACGCCGTCCGAGCACGCGGGCATGACCCAGCCGTCGCCCTTGGCCTCGCTGTCGCTCTGTGGAGACGGGCAGGCCGGATCGTTCGGGTAGTCGATCTTTCCGTCGCCGTCGTTGTCCACGCCGTCCGAGCACGCGGTCAGGCAGCGGTTCGTGCCGTCCACGCTGTCGGGGATGCACTGGCCCACGTCGCAGACGAAGTCGGTGCTCTGCGGATCGCACTTCGCGCGCCAGCCGAGCCGCGCCGAGACGATGCGCACCGCGCCCTTGGGCAGGCCGTAGGTGCCGTTGGTGTTGAAGAGCAGCTCCGCGCCCGCGGGCACGTTGGTGAGCGTGGTCTCATGCCGCGTGAAGTCGGCGTCGTAGCCATCGCACTGTGTGAGCGCGTCGCCGCAGCTCGTGGCCACGGCCACGCGGGCGTTCTCGATGTCGAGCGTCACCGAGGGCGTGTCCTGGTCGAAGGGCAAGGTCGCCCACACGCCGCCGTACACCGAGCTCTGATCGCACCACTGCGGGTACGGGTAGAGGTCGCCCGACATCAGCACGGTCACGAGCTCGCCGTCGTCCGGCGGAGCGCCCGCGCCACCGTCGGTGCCGCCATCGTCCGGCGTGCCCGCATCAACGCCGCCGCCCTCGTCGAACCGGCGGGCGTGCGTGGGCGAGAGCTGCGCGGACGGCCTCGCCTGCGCCTGCGCGTGCTCCACGGCCGGCACGCCACCGGGCAGGATCTCGTGCAGCGGATTCACGTCCGCGCTCTTCTCGTCGAAGCCATGGGTGCCGGCGGCCCGGAACTCGCCGCCGTCGCCGTTGTCCTGCGGCTGCACCGGGTGGTGCGCGTTGCCCACGAGCGGCAGCGCGAGCGGCAGCGTGCAGTTGAAGCCCGTGCCCTCCGGCAGCACCTGGAGGCTGACCTGATCGGTGCCCGTCTGGTTCGCCGAATCGCTGACGGTGTAGCGCAGGGTGAGCGACTGTCCCACCTGGCTTGGGTCCGGATAGAAGTACCAGGTCGATCCATAGGACGAGCCCGCGTACGTGTCGGTCGAGGCGAACGCCTCCCACTGCTGGCTGTACACCGCCACGTCGTCCGACCAGTGCGACGAGAGCAGGTTCGTGGTGTTGGCGACGAGGTAGCTCACCGGATCGATGCTCCCCACCGGCGGCTGGTCCTGCAGCGCGTTCACGGTCACGCTCGTCTCGCCCATGAGCCCGAGCGTGTCGGTCGCGCGCGCGGTGATGACGTGCGGGCCCGCCGCGCCGGGCACGCGCCAGTCGAAGGTGACGCCATAGCTCTGGCCGCCGTCGTCGAGCACCGACTCGCCGTCGACCAGGACCTCGATCTCCGACGGGTTCAGGTCGTCGATGTCAGCCTCGATGGTGTACGTCATGCCGCCCTGCACTTGCTGGCCGTCCTCGATGGGCGCGCTGTTCAAGAGGAGCGACGGCACCGGCGGCACGTTGTCGTTGGCAGGGATGAAGGTGCTGAAGGTGGTCGTGCGGTCGAAGACGTCGGTGGCCGACACGTCCCACTGCAGCCCCTCGGAGCCGACGAGCGTGCCGGCGCAGAGGTACCTGCAGCCCGTGCCGCACTGCTGCGCTGGGCCCTCGACCGCGTTGCCGTTGACCGAGGCGGTCAGATCGCGGATGTCGGGGCCGCTGCCGTTGCCGGCGTTGGCGTACGCGTAGGCGCAGTAGGTGGGCACATCGCCGATCACCGCGCCGTTCGTCTGGCCGTTCAGGTAGACGACCGGCGGCTGCGTCTCGAGCAGGTTGACGGTGAACGTCGTGGTGGCGTCGCCGCAGGTCGTGTGCATGGTGGCGGTGAGCGTGACCGGCGAGCCGTCGGCGAAGCGCGGCAGCGTGACCGGTGCGTGGAAGCTCACGTAGTTGCCGCCGGTGTACGCGGTGCCCGGGAAGTCGACGCCGCCCATGCTCACGTTGAAGCCCAAGATGCGCGAGGGATCGTTCAGGTAGCCGTAGACGTCGGCGCTGACCGTCTGGCCCTCGTTCCGGTACGGGTACGAGCTGCCGTCGAGATAGAAGCCAGAGAGGTACTGCGCGGCGTTCAGGCAGTCGTTGTGGCGGCAGCGGTTCTTGCCGTCGTCGGCCTGGGTGCAGAGCTGGCTCGAGCACCGGAACTGGTCGCTCGCCGGGTCGCAGAGGGCGCCGTCGCCGAGCTGCGCGCTGTACATGTAGATCGACTGGTTTGAGCCGCTGATGAAGAGCGTGGCGTCCTTGGGCACGTTGGTGAGCGACCAGCCGTGCGTGTAGTACGCGTATGGATAGGTGTCGCACTGCGAGGGCGCGCTGCTGCAGCCGTTGGCGAGGAGCACGCCGCGGCCTTGGTACACATTCAGGGTGACCTGATCGACGGGGCCATCGAAGGGCAAGGTCAGGTACGTGCCCTGCGTCTCGGTGGAGCCGTCGCAGCGGGCCTGGGAGACGGCGCCGGAGATGAGCTGGTACTCGCCGTAGTCGACGCCCGCGACCGGCGCGCGCATGGGCACCGCGGCCGCGCAGGTGAGGCCCGTGCCCGCGGGGAAGACGGGGAGATCGAGCGTGGTCATCGCGCTCTGGCCGCTGTCGTCGAGAGCGGTGGCGACGAAGTGCGCGGTGGTCTCGGCGGGCGGCGTGTAGACACCCGTCATCGACGCGCTGGTGTAGCCGTTGGAGGGCGGGACGCTGAAGGACGCGACCTGCACCCCATCGGCCGTGAGGGTGCCGCTCACCAGCGCGACGTCGTCGGTGGCCTGCGCCGTCAGGTTCCGGCTCTGCTGGTTGGCGATGAGGTAGTCGGCGTGCGTGATGGAGATCGTGGGCGGACCGTCGGGCCGCACGATGAGCGTGGAGGTGCTCTCGCCGGTCGCGCCGAGCTTGTCGACCGCCACCGCGCGCAGGACGCGCTGGCCCGCCGTGCGCGCTGGCGTGAACGTGTACGAGGCGTCGTAGGTGCCGCTCGCGACCTGCACCTCATCGAGGAAGAGCGTGACCGACTGGATCGGCAGGTACGACGAGGTGGACACGTAGACGTACTGCGCGCGGCCGCCCTGGATGGTCTGACCGTCGGCCGGATAGATCGACACGAGCGGCGCGGTGTGCGGGAAGACGTCGAGCGTCTGCGAGATCTCGCGCGCGCGGCCGATGTCGTCGGTGGCGACGGCGTGCGCCACGATGGCGTGATCGGCGATGAGGACGTTGGCGCAGAAGAGCAGGCAGTTGGTCTGGCCGGGCGAGCAGGCCGCGGGCGTGCCGTCCACGGGCGCGCCGTCGAGATCGAAGGTCAACGAGGACATGAGGCGGCCAGACTGCGTGTAGCCGGTCACGCAGATCGAGGCGGTGTCGCCGGTGACGAGGTTCGGCGCCGAGAAGTACATGCCCGGCGGGTCGGACTGGATGATGAGCGCGTTCGAGGTGGTGCTCGCGCCGCGGCCGAGCGAGTCGGCGACGGAGGCGCTGAAGTCGACCTTGGTGGCGCCCGTCGACAAGAGCGGCACGCTGAAGCGGCCGGTCGCGTTGAAGGTGGTGATCGGATCGTTCACGTCGCCGTTGGTCGAGTGCGTGACGGTGACCGGGAGCTCGACGCCGTCGCCCTGCAGCGTGAAGACGGCGACGTCCTGGTCCTCGCCCTTGATGGCGCGCGCGTAGACGTTGATGGTGGTGCCCTCGTAGGGCGTGTCGAACCAGAGCGCCTGCAGCACCGGCGGGTCGGTGACGCCGAGCACGGTGTAGTCGCGCGAGGTGACCTGGGTGCTGCCGTCGGGCGCGGCGCAGGTGGCAGTCAGCGTGACCGTGTCGCCCAGGCGCTCCGCGGGGAGCACGAGCTGCGTGATCACGGTCAAGTTCGAGGAGTAGCCGCCGGACTCCGAGGAGCCGACGAGCACGCCGTCGGCCTCGACGCGCAGGGCGGCGCAGGAGGTGCCGCTGATCTGCAGGTGGTTCACGAAGGGCGCGATGCGCAGCTTCACGGGGAGGCCGGAGGGGAAGCTCGGCGGCGACTGCGGCTGGATGAAGATGGCGTGCGTGAGCGTGGCGAGCGCGCCGGTGCTGTCGGTGACCTCGACGATGAGCGAGCCCGAGGTGACGCTGCTGACGGCGGGGATGCGCAGGTCGCCGGAGAGGACCGACGGGCTCCCGAGGACGGGGCTCAAGCTGCTCAAGAGCGCGCTCTCGAAGCGCACGGTGCCGGCGTAGGGCGCGAGGCCGCCCGAGACGTTGACGTTGACGCCGAAGACGCTGCCCGAGCTGTAGCTGCCGTTGAAGAGCGAGTCGGCGATGGAGAGCGGCGCGGGGGTGGCGTCGCCCACGCGGACGTCGACGGGCAGGGAGAGCGTGCTGCCCGCGGCGCTCCTCGCGCGCAGTTGCAGGCGGAGGCTGGTCCCGGCCGAGAGCTGTGCAGGCACGAGGAAGCGCGCGCGCGGATCGCGGGCAGGCAGGCCCGCCACGGTGTGGCCATCGACCACGAGCTCGAAGCTGTCCACGGCGAGGCCGCTCGCCACGCCCCCGATGTTGAGCGCGGTGCCCGGCTTCACCTCGGCGCCCGCGAGCGGCGAGACGATCTCGATCGCCGGCGCGGCCAGGACCGCCGGGAGCGGCCAGCTCGTGACGCCGTTGAGCTCGTCGGCCACGAGGAGCGCGCTGCCCGCGATGGCCGCGTCGTCTGCGCGGCCGGCCTGGATGGTGGCCAGGAGACGGCCCTGCGCGCCGCCGATGTCCCAGAGCTCGACGCCGGACGGGCCCTCGCTGGCGAGCAGGAGCTGACCCACGAGGCGCAGGCGGCGCACCTGACCTGCGGCCGAGGCCTGGAACACCAGCGCGGGCGCGGCGGGCGACGAGAGATCGAAGACGGAGAGCGAGGTGCCGTTGGCGATGACGGCGCGCGGGCCGGCCACGGCGACTGCGCTCGCCTGCGTGGTGGACACCTGCGACAGGAGCGCCGGCGTACCGAAGGGATCAAGGCCCAGCACCGCGAAGCCCGCCTGGCCGAGCGCGAGGACGGCCGTGTTCGCGGCGGCGGCGAGATCGAGCGCGCTGGAGTTGAGCACCAGGGCGTCGCTCTGCACGAGGCCCGAGAACGCGAGCGTCTGAACGCGGCCGCCGCCCGCGGCCCACACGCGCGTGGGCGAGAGCGCGAAGCGATCGATGGGGCCGAGCAAGGACAAGGCGTGCACGTGCGCCTCGCTCGACGACTGCGCGCCGAGAGCGCCGGTGTCGCTGAAGCTGGCGTAGCTGAGCGTGTTGCCGCTCTGGAAGTAGACGCCGTCGGGGCCGAGCGCGAGGTCCTTCACGTTGCCGCCGCCGAGGATGGGCGCGGCGCGCTGCACCGGGCCCGCCGGATCGCTCGCGTCGACGAAGACAAGGCCCTCGCTCGAGGCCCCGACCACGGCTCCAGCCAGCGCCGGCGCGAGCGCCTTGGGCACATCCGTGAACGCGAGGGTGCCGAGCGCCGGACCCTCCCCTGCGCCCGTGTTCACGCTGCGCAAGACGAGACCCGCGTCGGTGGCCGCCAGGAGCACGCCGCCCGAGAGCGCGAGCGCGTGCGTGTCCAGCGCCTCGCTCGCCACCACCCGCGGCACGCGCGGATCATTGAAGTCGATGGTGCGCACGACGCCGTCGTCGCCGGCCGCGAGCACAAGGCCGTCACCCAGCGCCAGCGCGCGGGTGCTGGACGGGAGCGGCAGGAGGCTCTCGCGCGTGCCGTAGAGGTAGACGTCGAGGCCCGCGTCGGTGCCGAAGAACGAGAGCGGACCTGTGTGGGCGCCCGCGAACACCGCGCCGTCGGGCCGGTTGTAGAAGTTGTAGGACGACGCCGTGGCGATCATCACGTACGGCGCGTACGGCCCGCTGCCCGCGAGGATCGGCCCGTCGGCGTCGGCGGCCAGCGCGTGTGCGTAGAGCTGCACCTCCACCGTGTAGGGAGCGCGCGGATCCGGCACAATCAGCTCGCGCGTGTCCTCGGCGCCGTCGCTGCGCAGCTCGCTCAGGTACACGCGGCCGCCTCCCGCGACGACGGTGGTGGCGGTGTCGGCGAGGTGGCTGATCAGCGCAGGCGAGGACGGATCGGACACATCGAGCACATCCACACCAGCGGCGCCGCGGGCGAGCACGAGGAGCGTGCCCTGGAGGGCGAGCGCGACCGCATCCGACGGCGTCGTGCTCTCGAGCGTCAACGAGGGCGTTGCGCCGCGCGTGAGCGTCCCGAGAACGAGACCCGAGGGCGTGAGCGCGGCGACCAGATCGCCCTGCACCGCGAGCGCCGTGGCCTGCGCGAACGCACCCGCGGCCGTGCCTGCGTCGCCGGGCGCATCGGCGGCGTCGATGCGGAGCGAAGCGTGCGCGGTCTGCGTGTTCCCGGCCGGATCCAGCGCGGTGGCGGTGAAGGTGAGCGTCGTGCCCGCGGGCGTGTTCGCCGGGACGACCACCGTGAGCGTCGAGCCGCCCGTCGCCAGCGGAGCCGCGCCCAGCGTGGCCGAGAGCGTGAGCGTCGCGATCGACACGTTGTCAGTGGCGTGGGCCTGCGCGCGCACGAGCGAGCCGGCGCCGATGGAGGGGCCGGTGGGATCGAGCGTGAGCGTGATCGCGGGGAGCGTGAGATCGTCCACCACGACGAGCGGCAGGTCCGCGAGCGCGGACACGCGGCCATGCACGTCGATGGCGAGCGCGCCGATGTGCACGGTGTGCGCGCCGGTGCTGATGGGCAAGGTGAGCGCGGCCACGTACGGCGCGAGCGAGAGCGTCTCGCTCCACGTGCCGTCGATGGAGAAGCGCACCTCGGCCACCGCGTCCGTCGAGGAGACGTCGGCCTGCACCGACACCACCGAGCCCTCGAAGATGGGCCCTGTGCCCACGCGGTGCAGGGCGAGCGCGGGCGCGCTGACGGCGTCGGCCGAGACGGTGAGCGTGCGGGAGATCGAGGCGCCGCGGCGGCCCTGGGCGTCGAGGGCGGTCGCCGTCAGCGTGACCTGGGTGTCGATCGACGCGGTGGGCGCGGTGAAGCTCGCGGCCAACGCTGGGGCAGACGAGAGCGCGACCACTGTTCCATCGAGCGCGTACTCGATCGACGCGACGCGCGCGACCGACGCGGCCTGCGCGGACGCTTCAACCAGCGCTCCCGAGGGCACGCTGTCCGGTGCGATCAGGGACACGAGCGCAGGGCCCGCGCCGTCATCGACGAGCGCGATGTCGGCGCTGGCGGAGACCACCTC
>JAFEBC010000679.1 GCA_018266095.1 Deltaproteobacteria bacterium | reverse complement strand
TCCAAGCCGCAAGCCTCCCGGAGGACGCAACCCTCCCCACGCCGCGGGACCGCGGACGCAATCGCCACACTCGAAACATCTCGACACCGTGCGTACGTTGATCCGCGAGCCAACGCCGATTAGTTGTCACTGACAAATGTTGCCTCGACAAGAATACATCGGCCTGCTCATCGGGACGGCGCGCCGGCGGCTCAAGCAGGCCGTCGAAGCGCAGGTGAGCGAACACGGTCTCTCCACCCGGCAGTTCTGGACGCTGGTGAGCGCGCACGAGCTGCAGGGCGCGTCGCTGGGCGAGCTGGCGGAGCGGCAGAACACGGACCTGCCGACCATCTCGCGGGTGGTGGCGCAGTTGGCGGCGCTCGGGCTGGTGGTGCTCGAGCGTGATCCAGGCGATCGGCGGCGCGCGATCCTGGGAGTGACTCCGCGCGGCCGCGTGTTGGCCAAGCGCATGCAAAAGATCGCGGACGAGGTGCGCGGGGTGACGGTGAAGGGCCTGTCGGCGCCGGAGCAGGAGCATCTGCGCGGCTTGCTCAAGCGCGTGATCGGCAACCTCGATTCGCTGGCGGTCGAGCCGCGTCGCGCGGGGAAGGGCTAGGCGATGCGCGCGTGGATGGGCGTGGCGGTGCTCGCGCTGTGCGCGGGCCTGCCGTCGATGGCGCGGGCGCAGGCGCGGGTGGTGCGGTTGGCGGACGCGGAGAAGTCGGCGCTCGAACATCAGCCGCAGCTCGCGATCGCGCGGGCCTCTGTGGAGGCGGCGGACGCGCGCGCGGGGCAGGCCTTTGCGCCTCTGTTGCCGCAGCTCGCGGCCACCGCCGGATACCAGCGGACCACGGCGAATGTGATCGTGCGTCCGGGGACGACGGCGGCGAGCGTGACGCCGGATTCGAACTTCGACACCTACAACTCCTGGTCGACGAGCGTGACCGCGAACCAGCTCGTGTGGGACTTCGGACAGGGCCTGGGGAAGTGGCGCGCGGCGCAGTCGACCCGGCTGTCGGCGGACGAGACGGCCAGGAGCGTGGCGCAGACGGCGCTGCTCAACGTGCGCGCGGCGTTCTTCGCGGCGCGGGCGGACAAGGCGCTCTTGCAGGTGGCGCAGGACACGCTGGCCAATCAGGAGAAGCACCTGCAGCAGACGCAGGCCTTCGTGACGGCGGGGACGCGGCCGGACATCGATCTGGCGCAGTCGCGCGCGGACGTGGCCAATGCGAAGCTCTCGCTGGTCGATGCGGACAACAACTACGCGAACGCGAAGCAGTCGCTGAACGTGGCGATGGGCGCGCCGGGGCCGATCGACTACGACGTGGCCGACGACGCGCTGCAGGCGGTGCAGGGCGAGGACGCGGCCCTCGACGGGCTGCTCGATGAGGCGCAGAAGGCGCGGCCGGAGCTCAAGTCGCTCGAGCTGCAGGCGCAGGCGGAGCAGCAGACGCTGGGCGCGATCCGCGGCGGCTACGGGCCGGCGCTGTCGGTGAACGCGGGGTTCACGCAGGGCGGGCTCGCGCTCGACAAGCTGGGCTGGAACCTGAGCGTGGGCGCGACGCTCTCGTGGCAGCTCTTCCAGGGCGGCGCCACCAAGGAGGCGGTGCGCGAGGCGGAGGCGAACCTGTCCTCGCTCGCGGCGCAGGCGGATGGCGTGCGGCAGCAGATCCGCGCGGATCTCGATTCGGCGCGGCTGGCGGTGAAGGCGGCGCAGTCGGCGCGCGCGGCGTCGGCGGATGCGCTCGCGAGCCTCAAGGATCGCCTGCGGCTGGCGGAGAGCCGCTACCAGAACGGGCTCGGCAGCCTGCTCGATCTCGACGACGCGCAGCTCGCCACCTCCACGGCCGCGGCGCAGGTCATCACCGCGGATTTCCGCCTGGCCACGGCGCGGGCGCAGCTCCTGCGCGCGCTGGGGCGCAACTAGATGTCGAGGACTCCAATGAACAAGGTGCAGAGCAGGATCGTGTCGGTGACCGCGCTGGTGCTCGCCGCCGCGTGTGCGAAGGGCGCCGGGGGCGACGCGAGCGGCGGCGGCGGACGCGGCGGTGCCGGTGGTGCTCGGGTGGTGCCGGTGGTGGCGACCACGGTGCAGAAGATGGACGTGCCGCTCTACCTCGACGGCCTGGGCACGGTGGCGGCCTCGTACACGGTGACGGTGCGGCCGCAGGTGGACGGCAAGCTGGAGAAGGTGTTGTTCCGCGAGGGCTCGGTGGTGCGGCGCGGAGAGGTGCTCGCGCAGATCGATCCGCGGCCGTTCGAGGCGCAGCTCCACCAGGCGCAGGGCGCGCTGGCGCGCGACGAGGCGCAGCTCAAGAACGCGCAGCTCAACCTGTCGCGTCAGCAGGACCTGCGGAACCAGAAGCTCACCGCGCAGCAAGCCGTGGACGACGCGCAGGCCACGGTGGGTCAGCTCGAGGGCACCGTGCTGGTCGATCGCGCGCAGGTGGAGTCGGCGAGGTTGAACCTCGACTACGCGAAGATCACGGCGCCGATCGATGGCGTGACGGGTGTGCGCCTGGTCGACCCGGGGAACGTGGTGCGCGCGAGCGACGCGGCCAGAGCGGTGGTGGTGGTGGCGCAGCTCGATCCCATCGCGGTCATCTTCACGCTGCCGCAGGACGCGCTCGCGGACGTGTCGCGCGAGATGCTCAAAGGTCAGCTCACGGTGGACGCGTACTCTCGCGACGGCTCGGCCAGGCTGGGCAGCGGGACGCTGACGCTCATCGACAACCAGATCAACACGGCGACGGCGACGCTCAAGCTGAAGGCGATGTTCCCGAATCCGAACAAGGCGCTGTGGCCGAACCAGTTCGTGAAGGCGAGGCTCCTGGTGGCCACGCAGAAGGACGCGCTGGCGGTGCCGGCGACCGCGGTGCAGCGCGGGCCGGAGGGGACGTTCGCGTGGCTGGTGGGCGCGGACCAGACGGTGGCGTCGAAGCCCATCGAGGTGGAGCGCATCGTGGGTGACCTGGCGATCCTGTCGAAGGGCCTCTCGCCCGGAGACACGGTGGTGCTCGAGGGCGCGGCGGCGCTGCGCGGCGGCGCGAAGGTGGCGGTGCGCATGGCGGGCGAGAAGCAGGGCGGCAAGGCGCGCGAGGGCGCTGCGGCGGCAGGGCAGAATGACGGCGGATCCAACGGATCCGGACACGGCGGTCACCGCGGCAAGAGTCAGGCCGACGCGAGCTCGAACGACAAGAAGCCCGGGAGCGCCGAGCCGTGAGCGTCTCCGAGCCGTTCATCCGCAGGCCGGTCGCGACCTCGCTGTTGACGGTCGGGCTGCTCCTGTCGGGCATCGTCGCGTACCGGCAGTTGCCGGTGTCGGCGCTGCCGCAGGTGGACTATCCGACCATCGTGGTCGCGACGGGCCTGCCGGGCGCGAGCGCGGCCACCATGGCGTCGGCGGTGACCACGCCGCTCGAGCGGCAGTTCGGACAGATGCCGTCGCTCGAGCAGATGACGAGCGTGTCGAGCTTCGGCTCGTCGCAGATCACGCTGCAGTTCTCGCTCGAGCGCAACATCGACGCGGCCGAGCAGGACGTGCAGGCGGCCATCAACGCGGCCTCGAACCTCCTGCCGCGCACGCTGCCCGCGCCGCCCACGTACTCGAAGAGCAACCCGGCCGACACGCCGATCCTCACGCTGGCGGTGAGCTCGGACGCGCTGCCGCTCGACAAGGTGGACGACGCGGCCGACTCGATCCTGGCGCAGAAGATCTCGCAGGTCGGCGGCGTGGGCCTCGTGACCATCAACGGCGGCCAGAAGCCGGCGGTGCGCGTGCAAGTCGATCCCGCGGCGCTGGCGGGCACCGGGCTCACGCTCGAGGACGTGCGCGCGGTGCTGGCGCAGGCGAACGTGAACCAACCCAAGGGAAACCTCGACGGCCCGCGCCAGGACCTGGCCATCTCCACGAATGATCAGCTCCAGAGCGCGGCCGAGTTCCGCTCGCTGGTGCTGGCGTACAAGGCAGGCGCGCCCATCCGCCTCGACGACATCTCCGACGTGGTCGACGGCGTGGAGAACACGCAGCTCGCGGGCTGGGCCGGCGACAAGCGCGCCATCATCGTCAACGTGCAGCGACAGCCGGGCGCGAACGTGATCCAGACGGCCGATCGCGTGAAGGCGCTCCTGCCGCAGCTCTCGGCCGCGCTGCCGCAGGGCATCGACGTGAAGATCCTCTCGGACCGCACCGAGACCGTGCGCGCCTCGGTGGAGGACGTGCAGTTCACGCTGGTGCTGACGATCCTGCTCGTGGTCGCGGTGATCTACGTGTTCCTGCGCTCGGTGCGCGCGACCATCATCCCGGGCATCGCGGTGCCGCTCTCGCTCATCGGCACCTTCGGCGTGATGTACATGCTCGGCTACAGCTTGAACAACCTGTCCTTGATGGCGCTCACCATCTCCACGGGCTTCGTGGTCGACGACGCGATCGTGATGATCGAGAACATCTCGCGCTTCATCGAGGAGGGCGACGCGCCCTTCGAGGCCGCGCTCAAGGGCTCAAAGCAGATCGGCTTCACCATCGTCTCGCTCACGGTCTCGCTCGTGGCCGTGCTCATCCCGCTGCTCTTCATGGGCGGCGTCATCGGGCGCCTCTTCCGCGAGTTCGCGGTCACGCTCTCGGTGTCGATCTTCGTCTCGGCCGTGCTCTCGCTGACGCTGACGGCGATGATGTGCGCGCACCTGCTCAAGCCGCACCAGGAGGTCACCGGCGGCTTCCACGCGCTGACCGAGCGCGGCTTCGAGGCGATGGTCAGGTTCTACGATCGCGGCGTGCGCTGGGTGCTCGATCACCAGAGGATCACGCTGGTGGCGACGCTCGCCACGGTGGCGCTCACGGGTCTGCTCGCGGTCCTCATCCCCAAGGGCTTCTTTCCGCTGCAGGACACCGGCCTCGTCACCGGCGTCAGCGAGGCGCCGCCCGACTCGAGCTTCCTGCGCATGATGGACCGCCAGCGCGCGCTCGCGGACGTCTTGCGCGCGGACCCGGACGTGGACACGGTGGCGTCGTTCATCGGCGCGGACGGGACCAACCCCACCGCCAACAGCGGGCGCTTCTCCATCTCGCTCAAGTCGCGCAAGGAGCGCACCACGGGCGTCGAGGAGATCATCACGCGGCTCAACGAGAAGGCCTCGCACGTCGAGGGCATCTCGCTCTTCTTGCAGCCCGTGCAGGATCTGCAGATCGACAGCCGCATCTCGCGCACGCAGTTCCAGTACACGCTCGAGGACGCCGATCCCGCCGAGCTGGCCGAGTGGGGGCCCAAGGTGCTGGAGAAGCTCCAGTCGCTGCCGCAGTTGCGCGACGTGACCAGCGATCAGCAGAACCGCGGCCTGCAGATGAAGGTCACCATCGATCGCGACAGCGCCTCGCGGCTCGGCATCGCGCCGCAGGCCATCGACGACGCGCTCTACGACGCGTTCGGCCAGCGGCAGGTGTCGACGATCTTCACGCAGCTCAACCAGTACCGCGTGATCCTGGAGGTGAAGCCGGAGTTCCAGGAGAACGGCGAGGCGCTCAACAAGCTCTACCTGAAGTCGAGCGCGGGCGAGCAGGTGCCGCTCTCGGCCGTGGCGCACTTCGAGCAGCAGCTCACGGCGCTGTCGGTGAACCACCAGGGGCAGTTCCCCGCGGCGACGATCTCGTTCAACCTGATGCCGGGCGCGGCGCTCGGCGACGCGGTGAACGCGATCCACACGGCCGAGGCGGAGATCGGGCTCCCGAGCAGCGTGCGCGCGGGCTTCCAGGGCACGGCGCAGGCGTTCAACGAGTCCTTGGCGAGCGAGCCCATCCTCATCCTGGCCGCGCTGCTCACCGTCTACATCGTGCTCGGCGTCTTGTACGAGAGCTACATCCACCCGGTGACGATCTTGTCCACGCTGCCGTCCGCGGGCGTGGGCGCGTTCCTGGCGCTGATGGTGTGCCGCACCGACTTCTCCATCATCGCGCTCATCGGCATCGTGCTGCTCATCGGCATCGTGAAGAAGAACGCGATCATGATGATCGACTTCGCGCTGGAGGCCGAGCGCGACCACGGCATGACGCCGCGCGAGGCGATCCACCAGGCGTGCCTGTTGCGCTTCCGTCCGATCATGATGACCACGCTGGCCGCGCTGCTCGGCGGTCTGCCGCTCGCGCTGGGTACGGGCACCGGCTCCGAGCTGCGGCGGCCGCTCGGCATCTCCATCGTGGGCGGCCTCATCATCTCGCAGGTGCTCACGCTCTACACCACGCCGGTCATCTATCTGATGATGGAGCGCCTCGGGCGCGCGCTGGGCAAGAAGAAGGAAGCGGGCGCCGAGCCCGCGCACTCGTGAGGCGGCGATGAACATCTCCGGCCCGTTCATCCAACGCCCGATCGCGACCTCGCTCCTGGCGGCGGCGGTGCTGCTCGCTGGCGGTGCGGCATACACGCAGCTCCCGGTGGCGCCGTTGCCGCGCGTGGACTTTCCCACCATCAACGTGAACGCGAACCTTCCCGGCGCGAGCCCGGAGACGATGGCCGCGGCCGTCGCCACGCCCCTGGAGCGCAGGTTCGGGCGCATCGCGGGCATCTCCGAGATCACCTCGTCGAGCGGCCTGGGCTCGACCTCGCTCACGCTGCAGTTCGATCTCGATCGCGACGTGGACGCGGCCGCGCGGGATGTGCAGGCGGCGATCAACGCCGCAGCGGGCGATCTGCCGCAGAACCTCCCGACGCGGCCGGGCTGGCGCAAGGTGAACCCGGCCGACGCGCCGATCCTGATCCTCTCGCTCAAGTCGAAGACGCTGCAGCTCTCGCAGATCTTCGACCAGGCGAACACGGTGCTGGCGCAGAAGATCGCGCAGGTCGACGGCGTGGGCCAGGTGTTCGTCGGCGGCGGGCAGCAGCCGGCGGTGCGCGTGCAAGTGGACCCGCAGGCGGTCGCGGCGCTCGGCCTGTCGCTCGAGGACGTGCGCGCCGTGCTGGCCAACAGCACCTCGAACTCACCCAAGGGCGCGCTGTCGGGCCAGGCGCAGGTGCAGACGCTTGCGGCCAACGATCAGCTTCTCAATGCCGAGCCGTACAAGTCGCTCATCATCACCTACAAGAACGGCGCGCCGGTGCGGCTCGCGGATGTCGCGCGCGTGTTCGACGACGTGGAGAACGCGCGCGTGGCGGCGTGGGCGGACGGTGAGCGCGCAGTGCTGATCATCATCCGCAGGCAGCCGGGCGCGAACATCATCGAGGTCATCGATCGCGTGAAGGCGCTGATGCCGCAGCTCGCGTCGTCGGTGTCGCCGGCCATCGACATCCAGGTGGCGCTCGACCGCGCGCAGACCATCCGCGCCTCGGTGCGCGACGTGGAGTCCACGCTCCTGCTCTCCGTGTTCCTGGTGGTGCTGGTGGTGTTCGTGTTCCTGCGCAGCTTCCGCGCCACGGCGATCCCCAGCGTGGCGGTGCCGCTCTCGCTCGTGGCCACGTTCGGCGCGATGTACCTGCTCGGCTACTCGCTCGACAACCTCTCGCTGATGGCGCTCACGATCTCCACGGGCTTCGTGGTGGACGACGCGATCGTGGTCACCGAGAACGTGGCGCGGCACGTGGAGCTGGGCAAGTCGCCGCGCGAGGCTGCGCTCATCGGCGCCAGGCAGATCGGCTTCACCATCGTCTCCATCACAGTGTCCCTGCTCGCGGTGTTCATTCCGCTCCTGATGATGGGCGGCGTGATCGGGCGCCTGTTCCGCGAGTTCGCCGTCACGCTCTCGGTGGCGATCGCGATGTCGGCGCTGGTCTCACTCACGCTCACGCCGATGATGGCCTCGCGGCTCTTGCGCCACGACACGCACGAGCGCGGCGGGCTCAAGTGGGCGGAGCGCGGCTTCAACGCCCTCCTGCACGGCTACGGGCGCGCGCTCAAGTGGGTGCTGCGCCACCGCGGGCTCACGCAGGCCGTGTTCGTGGGCACCGTGGCCCTCACCGTCTACCTCTACGGCGCGGTGCCCAAGGGCCTCTTCCCGCAGCAGGACACCGGGCAGAGCGGCCTGAGCGCCGCCGCACCGCAGGACCTCGCGGTCCCGGCGATGAAGGCGCGGCAGGAGGCGGCCAACCACGTGGTCGCGGAGAACAAGGCCATCTCGCACTTCGTGTCGTTCCTGGGCGCGGGGCCGGGCGGCGGCTCGCTCAACACCGGCAGCGGCTTCATCGAGCTCAAGCCGCTCAAGGAGCGCAAGAAGAGCGCCGACGAGGTGATCGCGGATCTGCGCGGGCCGCTCTCGAAGCTGCAGGGCATGCAGGTCTTCCTGCAGTCGGTCCAGGACGTGCGCATCGGAGGCCGCGGCGCGCGTACGCAGTATCAGTACACGCTGCAGGATCCGAACCTCGACGAGCTCAAGGAGTGGGCGCCGAAGGTGATGGCGAAGCTGGCCACGCTCAAGGAGCTCAAGGACGTCGCCACCGATCAGCAGACGACGGGCGTGAAGCTCCAGGTGGACATCGATCGCGACACCGCGGCGCGCCTGGGCGTGCAGCCGCAGCAGGTGGACGACACGCTCTACGACGCGTACGGGCAGCGGCAGGTGGCCACGCTCTACGGGCCGATGAATCAGTACCGCGTGGTGATGGAGGTCATCCCCGAGGCGAGCTCACATCCAGAGCTGCTCTCCAAGCTCTCGGTCGGTGGCGCGGGCGGTGCGCAGATCCCGCTGCCGGCGATCGCGAAGTGGGAGCGGCAGTCGACCTCGCTGTCGATCAATCACCAGGGGCAATTCCCCTGCGTGACGCTCTCGTTCAACCTCGCGCCGGACGTCGCGCTCGGCACGGCCATCGCCGCCATCCACAAGGCCGAGGCGGAGATCCGCATGCCCGCGAGCCTGCACGCGTCGTTTCAAGGGACCGCGCAGGCGTTCAAGGATTCGCTCTCGAGCCAGCCGCTGCTCATCCTCTTCGCGCTCATCACCGTCTATCTGGTGCTGGGCGTGCTCTACGAGAGCCTCATCCATCCGCTCACGATCTTGAGCACGCTGCCGTCCGCGGGCGTGGGCGCGCTCCTGGCGCTGATGGCGACGGGCACGGACTTCTCCATCATCGCGCTCATCGGGATCATCCTGCTCATCGGCATCGTGAAGAAGAACGCGATCATGATGATCGACTTCGCCATCGAGGCCGAGCGCGATCGCGGCTTGTCGCCGCACGATGCGATCCTGGAGGCGTGTCTGTTGCGCTTCCGGCCCATCTTGATGACCACGCTCGCGGCCCTGCTGGGCGGGCTTCCC
>JAFEBC010000678.1 GCA_018266095.1 Deltaproteobacteria bacterium | reverse complement strand
GCCTTGGCCGACGGACGGCCCACGATCACCGCGTTGTTCGACTCGACGAAGTCGTGCGGCGTGGGAAACCGCGAGAGATACGCGCGCACCAAGGGCCGCAGCGCCTCGCTCCCCAGCGCCTCCAAGAGCGAGAAACGCACGAGCTCCGGCAGATCCTCGCGCCGCTCACGCAGCGGCGGCACGCGTAGCCGCGTCGCAGGATTGAGCCGCATGTAGAGATCGGCGCGGAAGCGTCCCTCGCGCACCAGCTCCGCGAGCGACAGGTTGGTCGCCGCCACCAGCCTCGGCTGGGCCGGCCGGGGCCGCGCATCACCGAGGCGGGTCACCGTGCCGCGCTCGAGCACGAGCAGGAGCTGCCGCTGCAATTCGAGATCGAGGTTGCCGATCTCGTCGAGAAAGAGCGTGCCCCCGTGCGCCTGCTCGAACACGCCCGCGTGATCGTCGGTCGAGCCCGTGTACGCGCCGCGCCGCGCGCCGAACAGGTGCGCCGGCAGGAGCGCGGGCGGCACCGTCGAGAGATCCGTCACCACCAGCGGCCCCTTCTGCCCCGAGCGCGGATGCAGCACGTGCTCGGCGAGGAAGCTCTTGCCGCAGCCCGTCTCGCCCTCGACCAGCACCGGCAGCGGCGACCGCGCCAGCGTACCCAACTGGCGTCGCAGCTCGGTCATCGCCTTCGCGCGGCCCCAGAACACGGGCCCCTCTTGCGCGATGTGGTGCAGCTCCAGCGCGCGCGTGATCTCGGCCGTGAGCGCCCGGCTGTCGACGATCTCGTTCTCACAGAGGTACACCAGCGGATCGCGCAGCACGCCCTCGCCCGCCTCCGCGCCGCCGAGCTCCTCCGCGGTGGTCGTGAGCAGCACCACCGGCAGCGTCGGGTACGAGCGCCGCAGCCGCTCGAGGATGTACACGCCCTGGCGCCGCCGCAGCTTCTCGATGGCGCCGCGCGTCTGCTGCAGGTGCGACTTGTCTTCCGGCAGCAGCCGCTCCTCGGGGAGGGCGAAGTGCAGATCGAGCACCACCAGATCCGGCAGCGCCGTCTGCGCGCGCAGCGCAGTCTCCGCCTCCTGCCAGTCGTGCGCCGAGCGCAGCGTGCAGCCCTTGTCGCGCTCCTCACACACCTGGCACGGGATCGACCTCCCGCAGCGCGTGACGGTGTCGAACTGCGGCAGGTGGCGCTGCACGAGGTCGATGGTCTGATCGCGGTCATCGATGACCAGCAGTCGGGGCATGGCGTGCTCAGCTCAGGTCTTGCGCCGCTGGGGCGCAGGCGTTGCAACGTCGGACGGCGACAGCGCGTCGAAGGCAGGGCCCAGCGCCAGCACCGCGCGCAGGGCGATCGAGAGCTGTTGCGAATCGCGGGCCAACGCCGCGGCCGGATCGAGCGCGCGCACGAGCCGCTCGGCTTCGTCGACCAGGGTCTGCAGATCGTCGAGGCGGTCCGCGGAGATCGAGGCCGGCGCGTCCGAGCGGGCGGACCTGAGCAGGGTCGAGGCGGTGATCGGCCTCCCGGCCTCGTCGCGCAAGTCGAGCAGCCCGTTGCGCAGCGCCCGCACCTCGCCGGGCGTCGCGTCTCCAGTCGCGAGCGTCTCTTGGAGGTCGCGCGCGGGCCACAGGGCTCGCTTGAGCAGGTCGTGCCGCAGGTGCTGGAGCCAGGGGTCCATGTTCGATGAAGTGTAGATCAAAGTACTCAAATCGTAGAGCGGCCCACGTCTCCCTCCACACCCACGAGCATCGCAGGCGTCGCGCGGCCACGTCGGCACGAAAAGTGAACAGGGTTCACGAAGAACGTCGCAAACGTGAACACTGTTCACAGAACGCAGAGGCAGGCCATGGGCGAGGAGCGGAAGGACGCGGGCGAAGCGGTGAGCGGGCCGGCTCAGACGGCACGCAAGGACGGTGAGGCGCTGCCGGGCGTCGAGGCGCGGCCGGGCGTCGAGGCGCGACCGGGCGTCGAGGCGCTCGCGGTTCAGCAGGGGCGGACGGAGGCCAGGCCCGCGGCGCTCGGGAAGGCGATGAAGCGCCCCGCGGTGTGGGTCGTGGCGCAGATCACGGGTGTGGCGCTCGGCCTCGCAGATTGGCTCTCGTCGCCCTGGCGGCGCGTCGGCCTGCTCGCTGGCCTGGCGACGCTCGGCCTCGTGTTCAACCCGCCGGTGAAGGCGATCCCTCCCGGAGAGGTGGCGCTGCGCACCAGCCGGCTCACCGGGGACATGAAGCTCTTCCACGAGGGCGGCGCGATCGTCGTCCCGCTCATCCACGAGCTGCGCCGGTTCTCGCTGCGCGATCAGGTGTACCGGCCCGGCGAGTCGACGCTCGCCACCGATCGCTCCGCGTACCAGTCGCTCGAGGGGCTTCCCATCGGCCTGCAAGTGACGGTGCGCTGGTCGCTCGATCCCGAGCGCATCCTCACCGCCGCGCGCCGCCTGCCGGATGACGTGGGCGGCGATCTCGTCGGCCCCACGGTCGACGGCGTGCTGCATCGAATGGTGGCGCAGAAGACGGTGCGCGAGATCTTCACCGGCAAGCGCATGGAGCTCGCGGCCGCGGTGGAGAAGGAGGTCGGCGAGCGGCTCGCGCCCGATGGCGTGCTGCTCAAGTCGCTCGCCATCGGCAGCGTCGATCTTCCGCACGAGTACAAGCAGGGCCTGGAGCAGATGCTGTCGGAGGAGCTGGCGAACGATCGCATGCACGTGACGCTCGAGCTCAAGGAGAAGCTCGTGCGCCAGACCGAGCTCGAGGCGCAGGCGGAGGCCAAGCGCAGCCTGACCGAGGCGGAGGCGCGGGGGCAGCAACAGGTGATCGCGGCCAAGGCGCAGGCCGAGGCGATGAAGCACGTGCTGCCCTTCAAGGAGAAGGAGATCCAGCAGAAGCGCATGGAGGCGGAGGCGCGCGGGATCGAGCGCACCACCGAGGCCAAGGCGGCGGCGCAGGCGCGCGTGATGGAGGCGGAGGCAGAGGCGACGGCGCGGCACAAGCTGGCCGAGGCCGACGTGTTCAAGGCGGAGCAGCTCGGGCGCGTCGCCAGCGAGCAGATGGCGCGCGACGCCGAGGTGATCTCGAAGAACCCGCTCCTCATCCAGAAGGCGTTCGCGGAGAAGCTCTCCGAGCACCTGCAGGTGGTGGTCGCGCCGCCGTCGAGCAGCGGGTTCTTCGCGCAGAGCCTCTTGAACCAGCCGGTGCCTGGGCAGGTGGCCGCGCGCGCAGCGCAGGGAGACGGCCAATGATCGCGCTCCTCTTCCTCTGG
Organism: Deltaproteobacteria bacterium; assembly: GCA_018266095.1. Lineage (GTDB taxonomy): Bacteria > Myxococcota > Myxococcia > Myxococcales > 40CM-4-68-19 > CAIWCD01. The sequence goes on along the minus strand of JAFEBC010000678.1, from coordinate 2,832 downwards.
GGCCTGACGCGCGCGCGCCGCCGGCACCGCCCGCATCCGAATCGGGGACCGCGCTTCGACGGTCCGCACCACCCGCCCCGCCGCCCCGCGGGTCGCCGCTTCCTGCTCGCGTCGTCGCTGGCCTCGCTGGTGATGCTGTGCGGCCCGCGGGCGCAGGCCCTGCCGCCGGAGCGCGATCCGGTGCGCACCGTCACCATCGTCGTCGATGACCAGGTGTCCCTGCGCTCGTCCCCGCGGGCGGGCGCGCCCGTGTCCGCGGTCCTCTCGCGCGGGGACCTGCTCGAGCTGCGCGGGGAGGAGCCCGGGTTCCTCAAGGTCTACGACCACCAGCGCGAGCGGCCGGGCTTCGTGCGGCCCTCGCAGGTGCGCGTGCACAAGCTCGACGCCGCGGGCGCCGCGGAGCTGAAGACGATCGCGCTCTTCCTGCGCGACCAGCAGGGCATGGAGGCGCTGGGCACGAGCTACGCCCTCCTCGCGCGCGAGCTGCACACAGACGAGCTCGAGCCCGGCCACGGAGATCCGCTCGACGACGCGATCGCGCAGATGACCGATCGGCTGGCCGCACGGGCCTCGCGGCGCTGGAGCACGCCGCAGCAGAACCTCGCCGATCAGCTCGAGGCCGTGCGGGCGCGCGGCATCCGCTTCGTGCCGCGGGAGATCGCGGGGCAGGTGATCCTCTGCACCGATGGGGCCGCCGAGACGCGGGCGCTGCGCGATGGGGACGCGAACGAAGCGGCGCGGGCGGTGCTCCTGCTCACGCAGTCGCGCTGTGGAGATGACACGGCGCCGCCCGCCAAGCAGGGCGAGTGGCACGCCTGGCGGCTCGACCTGCTGGGGAGCCTGGAGCCGCACCTCTTGCGTCCCGAGCTGGCGGCGCGGGTCCGGCTGCGCGAGGCAGAGTCGTGGGCCTTCCTGGCCGGGCAAGCGGCGCGGGCGCGGGACCTGCCGCACGCGAGCGACGCGGCCGAGCACGCGCTCGATCGGCTGCTGGGGGTCGATCGCGCGGCGCTCCCGGAGGAGGCGCAGGTCACCTACGACGAGGTGGCGGTGCGGGTGTCGGCGGCGCGGCATGCGCAGGACACGCAGGAGAATCCGCTGGCCGAGGCGGCGTCGAGCCAGCCGCAGCTCACGTTCGCGGCGATGGACGACGGGCGCACCTGTCTGACCCTGCGGGCGGCGAGGGCGCGCGAGGCGAAGCAGGGCGCGGTGGTGCTCGAGCACTGCTCGTACGCGGTCCCCTGGCCCTCCACTGCGCGCGTGAGCCCGCATGGCGACGCGGTGGCGCTGGTGGTCTCGCCGACGCCGACGTGGACCGAGCTGTGGCTCTTGCGTCGCGGGGCGCGCGGCGCGTGGGCGCTCGAGGTGCTGCCGCCGGCCGCCATCGATCCGGGCGTGGGCGCGATCGAGCTCGCGGGCTTCACGCCGGACTCCAGGTCGATCATGGTCGCGCGCGAGGCGATGGTGCAGGGCAAGCTGGTGCGGCAGTTCGAGGTGCGCGCGCTCAAGAACCTGGCGCTGGTGGCGCACGCAGACGCGGCCGGGCGGCTGCGGGCGTTCGCGCGGTATGCGGCCGGGGATTGGAAGTCGAAGTCGGTCGCGCTGCGGTGAGGCAGGCCTGCCGCGAGAGTGGCGCGCGAAGGAGCATGCGTTGTGCGCTACTCTCGCCGCATGGACGCGAACTTCTGCCTGCGCTGCGCGAGCCCGCTTGAGGACGTCACCGAAGAGGGTCGCACCCGCAAGGTGTGCGGCAAGAAGTGCGGCTACGTCTTCTACGGGAACCCCACGCCGGTGGTCGCGGCCATCGTCGAGCACGACGGGCACGTCATCCTGGTGCGCAACGTGGGCTGGCCGGAGAGCTGGTTCGGCCTCGTCACGGGCTTCCTCGAGGCCGAGGAGGAGCCAGCCGCGGGCGCGCTGCGCGAGGTGAAGGAGGAGCTCGGCCTGGACGCGACCGTGGAGTCGCTCGTGGGCGTGTACGCGTTCGCCCTGCGCAACGAGGTGATCCTCGCGTACCACGTGCGCGCGTCGGGCGAGATCGTGAAGGGCGCCGAGCTCGCGGCGTTCAAGCGCGTGCCCATCGCCGAGCTGCGGCCCTGGCCGTTCGCGACTGGCGTGGCCGTGAAGGATTGGCTCGCGAGGCGCTAGGCCCTCCACGGCCCCGGGGCCGCGGAACCCTAGTCGTCGGCAGAGAGCGTGCGCGGACCCACGGGCTCGTCGCGCACTTCCGCAGGCACGCTGCCGTCCGCGGGGAAGATGCGGTCGAGTGCCTCGCGGATGTCCTTGGCCGTGCACAGCGTGGGCGCGAGCTTGCGGAACGCCACGCCGCCGCGACGGCCGCGCGTGTACCAGAGCAGGTGCTTGCGCAGCTCGCGCACCGCCGCCAGCTCGGCCTCGTGGTCGCCGAAGACTTCCTGCTCGTGGCCGCCGTTCGGACGCCAGCCGCGCGGCACAGGCGCGCCCTCAGGCCGCACCAATTTGTACGCGCCCCGCTTGTCGGCGATGGCCAGGTCCACGTGCCGCAGGATGGTGCTGCGCCACTCCTCGAGCGTGACCTCGGGCACCTTCTCGCCGCGCTCCATGGCGATGAGCTCGCGGAAGATCCACGGATACCCGCACGCGCCGCGGGCGATGCGCGCGGCATCGGCGCCCGTCTCGCGCAGCATGCGCACGGCGGCCTCGGCGGTGAAGAGGTCGCCCGAGCCCCACACGCTGATCTTCACGGCGCGCTTGGTGCGCGTGATCAGGTCCCAGTCGGCGCGTCCGCGATAGAGCTGCGCGCGCGTGCGCGGGTGCAGACCCACGGCCACCGCGCCGCCTTGCTCGCAGGCCTTG
>JAFEBC010000677.1 GCA_018266095.1 Deltaproteobacteria bacterium | reverse complement strand
CGGGCGCTGGAGCTGATCGCGCGCGGGCTCCTGGATGTGACCGAGGTGGGCGGCAAGAAGCGCGTGGTCGTGCAGGGCGCGCAGGCGGACGGCGCGGCGCTGCTGGCGTCGCCGCGGCTGGGGGAGGACGCGTGAGCCAGAGCGTGCTCATCTCCGCGTGCCTCGCGGGCTTTCCGTGCCGTCACGACGGGCAGACGAAGTTCGATCCCGCGCTGCTCGAGCGGCTGCGAGACGACGAGCTCGTCCCGGTGTGCCCCGAGGTGTCGGGCGGCTTGGGGATCCCGCGCGCGGCGGCCTGGATCGACGGCGGCCGCGTGCTCGACCGCGACGGCAGGGACGTCACGCACGAGTTCGAGGCGGGCGCGCAGGTGGCGCTCTCGGCGGCGCGCGCGTTCGGCGCGAGGCTCGCGGTGCTCAAGCAGAACTCGCCCTCGTGCGGCACGCGGATGGTGGGCACGCCCGCGGGCCGCGCGCCCGGCATGGGCGTCACCGCGAGGCTGCTCGCGTCCCAGGGCCTCGATGTGCGCGGGGAGGACTCGCCGTGGTGATGGGCTTCGGCAAGCCGGCGGCGCTCCCGGCGCCCTCGGGCACGCGGCGCGTGTACGACGCGATCGTGCTCGGGCCCGATGTGGGCGGCGCAGCGGCGGCGGCGCTCCTGGCGCGGCGTGGACTGCGCGTGCTGATGGCGCCCTTGGGCCTCGCGGCCTCGGCGCGCGAGAGCGACGGCTGGCTGCTCCCGGCGGCGCATCCGATGATCCCTCCCCTGCGTCAGCTCTCGGGCGCGACGGGGGCGCTCGACGAGCTCGGGCTGGGCCAGGACCTGCAGCGCCAGGCAGCGCCGACCGCGGGCGCGTTCCAGTTGCTCGGCGAGAAGCTGCGCCTCTCCTTGCCCAACGAGCCCACGCGGCGCCGCTCGGAGCTCAAGCGCGAGCTGCCCGACGACGAGGCCGCGCAGACCGAGTCGGGCCTGGACACGCTGGAGCGCCTGGGCCGGCCCTGGGATCCCTTCCTGGTGACCGCGCCGCCCCTGCCCGCGCGCGGGTTCTTCGAGCGGCGCCGCCTGCGCAAGATGATCCCCACGCCGCCCGAGCTGCCGCAGGGGCTCATCGGCGAGGCGCTGTCGGCGGTGGCGCCCTTCGCAGCCTCGCTCGTGGGTGACTCCGCGCCCGAGGCCACGGCCCGGCTGGCGTCGGCCCTCTTGCGCGCGCCGCTGCGGTTGTGGGGAGGCGCGGCCCAGTTCGCGGAGCTCTTGCGCAAGCGAGCGCAGGAGGCGGGCGCCGATCTGCTCACCGATTCGGGCGCGCGCGGCCTGGTGCTGGAGCGCAAGGGCGTGATGCTGCAGCTTGGCGGCGCCGAGATCCGCGGCAGCTCGCTCATCCTCGCCTGCGACGAGGCCGCGCTGTCCGCGCTCTGTGAAGGCGGCGGCCGCTCGGAGCGCAAGCTGGCCGAGGAGGCGCGCATCCCCGTCGCGCGCAAGGTGGTCCTCTGTCACTTCGTGGTGCGGGCCGAGGGCCTGCCGCTGGCGCTGGAGGAGGCCGCGCTGCTCCTGGGCCAGCCGGGCGGGCCGCTCGTCATCTCCGCGCTGCCGGCGCGCAAGGCCAAGGGCGAGACCGACGACAAGCTGCTCACGGTGGCGCGCGTGGTGCCGGCCGCGGGCGTCGATGGCCCGGCCCTGCTCGCCGAGGTGCGCGCGGCGCTGGAGCCGGTGCTGCCCTTCTTCGACCGGCACATCCTGCTCCAGCAGGCCGACCTCACGCCGCCGCTCGCGCACCCCATCTTCCAGCCGTCCGAGGATGGCGAGCCCCTGGGCCTGCGGCCCCTCTCGGACGCCCACGACCGCGCGCTCTTCGCCAACGTGGCCGTGTATCCCGGATTTGGCCTGGAAGGTCAGCTACTTGCGGCTCGCGCGTGCGCGGATCAGGCGATGGTGCTCTCGGGCCGCAAGCAGGTGGCGGCGGTCTAAGCGGGCTCGGATGGCGTGGCCCGGTGCGGCAGCGCTTGACTTCCCCTGCCCTTCGCGGTACTTGCGCCGCCCCGATTTCGAAGAAAGCAGGGACAAGTCATGGCGTTCAAGTGCGACATCTGCGGCAAGGGCCCCCTCACCGGCAACCAGGTGAGCCACGCCAACAACAAGACCAAGAAGCGCACGCTGCCGAACCTGCAGCGCGTTCACGCGCAGGTCGACGGGCGCAAGCTGCACCTGCGCGCGTGCACCCGCTGCCTGAAGGCCGGCAAGGTCACCAAGGCCGCTTAAGCTCCGGCTGTCTTCTAGCTCGACCGACGCCCGGAATCTCCGAGGCGCGTGTGGCTCCGCTCCAGGGCCGCATGCGCCTTCGGCTTTTGGGCCTTTGTAGTTCCTGGCCGCATCTTTCGTGCTCCGCAGGCATCCACGAGGGCCCATGGCTCAAGGCAACGGCATGAACGGCAACGGCTCACGGCCCGGCGCGCTGGTGGACCTGCGCACGGCGCGGATGGCGCTGGCGACGGCGCGCGGCAACGAGAAGCTCGACCTGCTCCTGGGGCTGCCTGACCCGGCGGGGATGATCCCGAAGATCCCGGCCAACGAGCTCTATCTGGCCATCTTGGACATCGGCGCCGATGACGCGGCAGAGGTCATCTCGCTGGCGTCGCCGGAGCAGTTCGCCCACTTCGTGGACGCCTCGGCGTGGCCGCGGCGCGACGCGGGGCCGGACCCGAAGAAGCTGATGCACTGGCTCGTGCTGGCGCGCGAGGGAGGCGGGAACACCGAGCGGTCGCAGCGGCGCTTCTTGGCCAAGCTGGATGGGCTTGATCCCGAGCTGTTCTCGCTGACGCTGCGCAACGAGGTCATCGTGCACGACCTGTCGGAGAACGAAGAGCCGATCATCGCGGACGACAACCACATCTACCGGACGGCCGAGGGCAAGTACCTCGTGGAGATCAAGGCCGAGGGCGCGGGGTACGGCGCCATCAAGCGGCTGCTCGACGATCTCACGCACCGCGATCCGTTCGGGACCACGCGCATGCTGGAGGCCCTGCGCTGGGAGGTGCCGACTGAGCTCGAGGAGTCGGCGCACCGCTGGCGCGAGGGGCGGCTGCGCGACCTGGGCGTGCCGGATTGGGAGGAGGCGCTGGCCTTCTTCGCGCGGCCCAGCAAGCCGAAGACGGCGGCGCCCGAGGCCGTGAGCCAGCCGGTGGCGACGTCTGCGCTGGAGGCCGTGGAGAAGGTGCCGCTGCTCGATCGCGCGGTGGCCTTGCTCGACGGGGACCAGCGCGACACCGCCGAGGAGGGCATCGTCTACGCGTGCAACGCGGCGCTGGTGGCGCAGGACGTGCCGCTCGATGAGAACCAAGAAGTGCGGCGGGTGCTGTCCGACGCGCGCGCGCTGCTCTCGACCGGCCTGGAGCTGATGTCGTCCGGCGACGAGGCCCGCGCTGCGGAGGTGCTGGCGACGCGGCCGATCCGCGAGGTGTTCCAGGCGGCGATGGCCGAGCTGTACCGGCTGCAGACGCGGGCGCGCACGGTGGCCAAGACGCTGCGGCTGCCGCAGGCCCAGAGCGCCACGCTGCTCGACGCGCCGCTGGCGTCGATGCTGTCCGCGCTGCAGTCGGTGCCGCCCACGCTCGCGTTTCCGCTCGGCGACCATTCGCCCAAGGCCATCACCCGCGCGCCTGGCTCGCGGCTCGACCTCTTGCGCGCCGAGGCGCTCCTGGACGAGTGCGACGCGCTGGCCGCGCTGCTCCCGAAGCTCGGGTTCGACCTGGAGAAGCTGGGCAAGCTGGCCGAGGAGGCGCAGATCGCGCCCTCGGCGCTGCGCATGTCCGATGTCGTCCGCATGGCGGTGTTCGCGGGCCTGCGCTACGCGGAGCCGACGCTCAAGGACCTGCCGGATCGCGCGGCGCCGCTGCCCGAGGGCTTCGCGGGCGCGCTGGAGAGGCTGCTCGCGCACGCGGCGGCGCAGGTCGGTGGCGATGCGATCGCGCGCGCGGTGAGCCGGCTGCAGCGGCAGGCGAGCTAGGCCGAGACCTTCGATTGGGCTGTTGCGCTCGCCCGATCACTCACCGCAGAGCCGCTGAAGCGCAGAGGTTTGGAGAGATTGGCCATTCCTCGGCGCTTCTGCGCCTCTGCGGTGAATCGGCGCTCGAGCACTCCGCTCCGAACAATGGCGAGGGCCAGACGCACGAAGGGCCCGCGCAGGTTCGCGCAGGCCCCTCGATGACTGCGGCGCGTGCGCCTGTCCGCTAGTCGTCGATCGGGTTGAACCCGGCGTGCTGGCCCACGGTCTCGTACGAGAGCATCGACTCGTTCTCGTCGATCTTCGCGTCCTTGCGCAGCTTGTCGATCCAGCTCGTGTACAGCTCGCGCTGCTTCTGCTGCTCCACCTGCTCGCGGGTCGACTTCTTGGTGGCGTCGTCGAGCTTGGACAAGTCCGCGCGCGTGCGCGACTTGAGCTTGAAGACGTACCAGGTGTCGCCGTCCTCGACCGGCTCCTTGGGCAGATCGCCGGCCGCGTTGAGCGCGAAGGCTGCCGCCGACAGCTTGGGCGCGAGGCCCACGCCCGGCACATAGCCGCCCATCGGGTGGAACGACTCGGTGTCCGACGACTGCGGCGTCATGAACGAGCTGAAGTCGAACGAGCCCGGCGCGCTGGGCGCCTTGGCCGGGAACAGGTCCTTGAGCTCCTTGCCCGCGCGCAGGTCGGCCAGCGCCTGCACGGCCTTCTCGTGCGCGAGCTCCTTGGCCTTCTGGCCCTTGAGCAGGTCCTGCGCGATCTGCTTGCGCACCTCGTCGAGCGACTGCTGCTTCTCGGCGCGCAGCTCCTCGGCCTTGAGGAAGTGGAAGCCGGTGCGGTCCTTGAACACGCCCGAGAGCTCGCCGGCCTTGAGCTTGAGCGCCTCCTCCTCGAGCGTCTTGCCGTACGCCGAGCCGCCCTTGGTGATGAAGCCGAGATCGCCGCCCGACGTCTTGGTGACGGAGTCCTCGGACTTCTCCTTGGCGACCGCAGCGAAGTCCTTGCCGCCCTTGACCTCGGCGAGCAGCGCCTCGATGCGCGTCTTGGCGGCGGCCTCGGCCTCCGGCGTCGGGTTCTGGCCCGGGTTCACCGTGATCGCGCGCACCTTCACGCCCGCGCCCTGCGTCCAGCGCGTCTTCTTGTCCTTCTCGTACTGGTCCGCGATCTCCTTCTCGTGCGACTTGGCCCACTCGGTGGCCTCGGCCTCGGTGGCCTGCGCCTTGTCGCGGAACATGAACGCGGTGAACTTCACGTAGGAGATGGCCGCGCCCTCGTTCTGCGCGATGTAGTGCGCCTGCACCTCGTCGTCGGTGGCGGTGGCGCCGGCGAAGAGCGCCTCGATCACCTTCTGGCGCAGGAGGTCCTTGCGCAGCAGCGCCTCGAAGCGCGCGAGGCTCATGCCGTAGTAGTTCTCCACCACGCGCGCGTAGTAGTCCTTGTCGAACTTGCCGTCCTGCTGGAACTGCGGCGACCGCTGGATGGCGGTGGCGAGCTCTTCATCCGAGACGACGATGCCGAGCTTGGGGCCCTGCTGCGCGATGAGCTCGCGATCGACCAGCGACTTGAGGACTTCCTTCTTCAGGCCGTCCTGCTTGGCGTTCTCGATGGTGTACTTGTTGCCGCGCTGCTCCGACATCTGACGGAAGCGGTTGGCGTACTCGTTGTCGAAGTCGGCCGCGTTCACCTGCGCGCCGTTCACCTTCGCCGCCCACGACTCGTTGGTGCGCGTACGGAAGCCGCTCGAGCCCTGCCCGAAGCTGAAGATGAAGACGAAGATGATCGCGCCAAAGAGCACTGCGATGAGCCAGGACTTCGAAGTCGAACGCATCACATCCAGCATGACCGGCACACTCCAAAACCGCGGAAACCCGCGAAAAGACTAGGGCCTACCCCTTTGGAAGGCTTGACACCCTAGGGACGAAAGGGCAGAAGTGCAAGCGGAATTTGCCCCCGGGCAGGAAGCTGACTTGAGCCCTCTCGTCCGTCGCTATCGCGAACCCATCTTCGTCATCTTCTGCATCGCGCTGCCGCTGGCGGTGCTGTTCGCGCGAGGGCGCAAGGTCGCGGATCCGACCATCGCGGAGCGCGCGCTCATCTCGCTGACGGCGCCGCTCGAGCACACGCTGGTGTGGATGGTGGGCGGCCTCGGCGACGCGTGGAGCAACTGGGTGTGGCTGCGCGGCGTGCGTCAGGAGAACCTGGAGCTCAAGCGGCTGACCTTCCGGCAGGGGGCCGAGGCGCAGCGGCTCGACGAGCTGATGCAGGAGAACGCGCGGCTCCGGGGACTGCTCGACTTCTCCTCGCAGCTCACGCCGCTCAAGCTGCTCCCGGCCGCGGTGGTGGCGGTGGGCGCCTCGCCGCACTCGCACACGCTGCGCATCGCGCGGGGCTCGAACGACGGCATCAAGCGCGGCAACGCGGTCATCTCGCCCGCGGGCGTGGTGGGCAAGGTCGAGCAGGTGGTGGGCGGCTACGCCGACGTGGTGCTGATGATCGGCGCGCAGTCCGCGGTGCCGGCGCTGTCGGCGCGCACGCGGGTCCGCGCCACGGTCAAGGGCACGGGCGATCCGAACAAGGCCTCGCTCGAGTACGTGCCGCGCACGGACGACATGCAGGACGGAGACTCGCTGGTGACGGCGGGCGGCCTCGGGTTTCCCAAGGGGCTCCTCATCGGCAAGGTGGCCAACCTGCAGAGGAAGCCGACCGGCATGTTCGTGACCGCGGACGTGATCCCCGCGGTCGCCTTCGAGACGCTCGATGAGGTGCTGGTCGTGCTCGACGAGGGCGAACCGCCGCTGACGCCGCCGCCCGGCATCTCCCCCACGACGCCCGGCGCTCCGGGCCAGCCGCCGCTGACGCCGCCGCCCGCCACGCAGGACGCCCTGCCCGCCCCGGTGGCGCCG
>JAFEBC010000676.1 GCA_018266095.1 Deltaproteobacteria bacterium | reverse complement strand
TTGCCGTGAGCCATTGAATTTGTCCTTAGAAGAAAGTGTTGGAAGGTTCGGTGCTTAAGCGACGTCCACGCCCATGGAACGGGCGGTGCCGGCGATGCTGTTCATGGCGGCCTCGAGGCTTCCGGCGGTCATGTCCGTCATCTTCAGCTTGGCGATCTGCTCGAGCTGCTTCTTGTTGAGCGTGCCGACCTTCTCCTTGCCCGGCTTGTGCGCGCCGGAACCCTTCTTCTTCTCGGTGTGGAGACCGAGGGCCTTCTTGATGAGGATGGCGGCCGGCGGCGTCTTCACGATGAACGTGAACGAACGATCCGAGTAGACCGTGATGAGCACGGGGACGATCAGGCCTTCCTTGGCCTGCGCCTGGGTCGCTGCATTGAACTCCTTGCAGAAGCCCATGATGTTGACGCCGTGCTGACCGAGAGCAGGTCCAACCGGCGGCGAGGGGTTCGCCTTGCCGGCCGGGAGCTGCAGCTTCACCATTCCGGTGACCTTCTTCATCGCTGACTCCGTGTGGTGGTTGACGGTCAGCCGTGAGGCCGACCTCCCACCCGTTCTGGTTCACTGCGGGGACGCGCGTGCTAGCGTGTTTGGAGCCGCGCGTCAAGTGGGCCGAAGAGGCGCCTTCTGCAAGGGCGTGCCAACTTCGGGCCGCGGGTGGTATATGTGCACAAAATCATTGCTGTTTCCAGGGGGGAGTGCGTGGGTCGGACAGAAGGCGCCCGAGGGCTGTGGCCGATGCTGCTCCTGGGCGGGATCATGCTCGCGGGGATTGCCGCCGCTGGCCAGAAGCAGATCCAGTTGGCGCAGGTCATGGCAGAGCCAATGCCGGCGGACCTCGTCATCACGCTCGAGCGGACGGCCTGCTATGGCTCCTGTCCGGACTTCACGCTCACCCTCGACGCGCGGGGACACGTGCAGTTCCAAGGCCGCGGCTATGTTCTCGTAGAGGGCGGGCGCGAGCGCGACGTGCCAGGGAAGGACGTGGCCGAGCTCTACCGCTTCATGTTGGCGTCGGGCTATCTCGACTTCCACGACGAGTATTCGAGTCGGGTTACGGACCACCCGTCGGCCATCACATCGTTGACCGCGCGAGGCGCGAGCAAGAAAGTGCGGCACTATCTGGCGGAGGGAACGGGCGCGCCAGAGGTGCTCGCGTCGATCGAGAAGCGCATCGCCGAGGTGGCGCAGATCGCCCCGTGGGTCGGGACGCGACAGCAGATCCAAGAGATGTACCAAGCCAGGCTCAACGCGGGCCACGGGTCGATGCCTGCGGATGCGGTGATCCGGCTCGAGCGCACGCGCTGCAGCAGGAGTTGTCCTGTGTACACCGTGGACGTGGATGCGCGCGGACATGTGGTGTTCGAGGGGCGCGCGTTCGTCGCGAAGAAGGGGCGGCACGAGCACGACGTTCCGGTGGCCGACGTCGGGCAGCTCTACTGGAGCCTCTTGCAGGCCTCCTTCGACGACCTGAAGCCGGAGTATGCGACGGACGCGCCTGGTCGGCCTTGGGCGATCTCGTCTTTGACGACGGGAGGAAAGACCAAGGCGGTGCGCCACCTGCTCGCGCGCGGAACCCGGGCTCCTCCCGGCCTCGAGGAGTTTGAGCTGCAGATCGACGGGGTGGCGCACACGGCGGCTTGGGTCGGCCTGGACGCCGAGGTGTGGGACTCCTTGCGAGACCCGGAGCCGGCGGACGTGAAGCGTTGAGGCCCGCTACACCCGCGCCAACTCGAACCCCGCCGTCACGAAGTGCACATCGAACGCGAACGCGCGCTTCACCTTGTGCCGCTTCATCAGCGCGAAGCTCGTCGCATCCACGAGGCCGAGCTTGTGGATCCCGCGCTCGAGCCACGGCCAGGCCGCGTTGAGATCGGCCGCAGTGCACTCTAGGACTTCGAGACGCGGCGTCGCCGAGAGGGCCACGCGAAACGCCTGCGCGACGGGCAGGCCGATGCCGCGCTGCAGATCCGTGAACGTCTCCAGGATCACGGGCACCGACGTGACCGGCTTGGCGCCGCGGGCCAAGAGCTCGGTCCAAAGCGCGGCGGCCTCCGCGTGATGCCGATCCGCGCTCACCGCGATCGCCACCCACGCGCCCGTGTCCACGAAGATGCGCTCGCCGGCCCTGATCATGGCTCGTCGAAGGCGGCGTCGTGGTCGTCGGAGGAGAAGCCCTTGGGGAGCGGGCCCTTGTACAGGCCGATGAGCGCGTGGCCGGGGCGCGCGTCGGTGGCGGGGCCGAGCCACTTCTCTTGGACGGCCTCGCGGATGAGCTCGGCGACGGGGCGCTTGCGCTCCTTGGCCACGCGGTGCAGGGCGCGCAGGTCGTCGGGGCGGAAGTAGACCTGCGTCTTCTTCATCGGCATGGGTGTCATGGTAGGGCGGTAGCTGACACCCGTCAACACATGCTCATGGAATGCCGGCCCACAGGCTGCGGTTGTGACTCAAACCGCCCACTGGAGCGACCCTTGAACACGCCGCGCCTCGCCGCCGTGCTGACGCTCGCCCTGCCCTTCACGCTGGCTGGCCCGCTCGGCGCCGCCGAGGAGCTACCTCAGCAGGCCGCGGCCGCGAACACAGCGACTCCGCCGCCCCCGCCGAATCCGTTGCCCACACCCGCGGCCGTCCCCGCGACGGCCACGCACGACGGCGCGCACGAGTTCGACTTCCTCATCGGCGACTGGAAGGCGCACGTGCGGCGGCTGCCGGAGCGGCTCGTGGGGTCGACCAATTGGATCGAGTACGACGGCATCTCGCGGCACAAGAAGCTGCTCGACTCGAACGCGAACTTCGAGGAGTTCGAGGTGCACGGGAAGGAGAAGTCGCAGCACCTGAAGGGGCAGACGTTGCGCCTCTACAACCCGACGTCCAAGCAGTGGAGCCTCTACCTCGTCGACTTGGACAACGGCACGCTCTCGACGCCTCCACAGATCGGCGAGTTCCACGGCAAGCGCGGCGAGTTCTACGCGCAGGACGACTGGAAGGGACGCGCGGTGCTCATCCGCTACGTGTGGCTCGACCTGACGCCGCAGACGGCGCGGATGGAGCAGTCGTTCTCGGCGGACGGGGGGAAGACTTGGGAGGTGAATTGGATCTGCGAGCTCACGCGCGAGGCGGGGCAGGCGAAGCCGTAGGAGCTACCAGACGACGGGCACGACTCTAGACGAGGCGATCCGTTCATCCTTGGTGAGCAGCGGGCACTCAAAGCGAAGGGCCGTGGCCGCGATCATCCGATCGAATGGATCGATTAGGTTGGCCAAGCCATGCGCGATCGAGACATCTTCCAAGTGCAGGGGCTCGACCGTGAGGCCTGGAGTGTTTCCCAGCGCCTGCAGCCAGTGCCTCCAGGGCAAGGGCGGCTGGAACTTGCCGCGCTCGATCAACGACGCGATCTCGAAGAGCGCGATCGTCGGCAGGATGATCCCGTCGATCCCCTGTGCGGCCCGCTCGAACACGCGGGTGGCATCGCGGCCGATCCTGCGATCGCTCAACCACAAGACGAAGGCGTGGGTGTCGGCGACATAGATCACCGCTTCGAGACCGGCTTGGACTTTCGCGCCAGACGTTGCGCAGGCATCGCGACGAGCTCCTGACGGACAGCGCGCAGCTCCGCCTCCAGCTCCTCGTCCGTGCCCGCGAACTTGAGCTTGAGGTGGTCCCAACTAGCCTTCCCTGCGGACTGGGCGGCCCGCGCGCGCAGGGACTCGTAGGCCTCGATGCCGATCAGCACTGCGGTCGCCTGGCCACGGGCCCCGATCGCGACCGCGCCGCCCTGTGCGGATTCACGCACCAAGCCGGGCAACCTGCGACGGGCCTCGCTGACGTTCAGGACCTTGGGGGACATGGCGGCTCCTGTACACAAGGTATGTACATGTGGAGCGAGGAGATCAAGTCTGCCTGACTGGTCCTTCTCCGCGAACCTCCGCTCCTCCGCGCCTCCGCGGTGAAGCTTTTGCCTTTGCAGGTGCAGCGGAGAGCCCCCGAAGCGCCAAGGGCGCGGACCTCGTCGGCCCACGCCCTCGCGTGAAACAGCAGTCGAATCAGACTGCTTGCTTTAAGTCTTCTCGACCTGCATGAAGTCCAGCTCGACCGGCGTGGCGCGGCCGAAGATGCTCACCAGCACGCGGACGCGGCCCTTGTCGGGGTTCACTTCCTCGACCGTGCCGTTGAAGTTCGAGAACGGGCCATCGACCACGCGCACGTTGTCGCCCTCTTCGAACTCGACCTTGGGCTTCGGCTTGAGCGCGCCGTCGGCGAGCTGCGTCGTGAGGCGCGCGATCTCGGCCTCGGTGACGTGCGGCGGCTTCTGCGCGTCGCCGACGAAGCCGGTGATCTTGGAGGTGTTCTTCACCAGGTGCATGGCCTGCTGCGAGCCGAGGTCGTTCGGGTCGGCCTGGACCATCTGCACCAGGATGTAGCCCGGGAAGAACTTGCGCTTGGAGCTGCGCTTCTCGCCCTTCACCATCTCGACCACGTTCTCCATCGGGATGAGGATGTCCCCGAAGAGGTGCTCGAGGTGGTGCTGCTTGATGCGCTCTTCGAGCGACTTCTTGGCCTTGTTCTCGAAGCCCGAGTACGTGTGCACCACGTACCACTTCTTGATGAGTGGCTTGGTCATCTCTGCCGTCCCAGTCGTCTGCATCGTGGCGCCCATTAGAGGGTCGGGTTCTGGATCTTGTCGGTGAGGAAGCGCCACGCAACATCGAACGTGCCCAGGAGCACGGCGGCGATGAGGCTGGCGACGATGACCGCGATGGTGGCGGCGCGCGTCTCCTCGAGGGTCGGCCAGGTGACCTTGCGCAGCTCGGCGACGATCTCGTCGGCGTAGGTGTGCGTGGTGGCGTTCGTCCAGGCCCAGAAGGCGATACCCGCGGCGAGCACGAGGCCGATGATGCTGGCCCACGACCAGTTGTCGGTGCCGAAGAGGCCCGAGGTCAGCGGCTGCGTCACGCTGGTGAGGCTGAAGAGGCCAAGGAGCACGTGCTCGAGGAAGATGCCCGCGAGGAGCGCGAGGACCACGTACGAGAAGGCAACGATGCGGTTGTTCGTCATCTCGGAGACACCAAAAGCGCGAGTTTGCCCCCGATGGGCTCCCGCGCCTTCCTTGACATCAGATGTTGGCAGGCCAGCCAGGACTCGAACCTGGAACATGCGGTTTTGGAGACCGCCGCTCTACCATTGGAGCTACTGGCCTGCAGAAACGGCTACTTCGTTTCCTTGTGCTCCGTGTGCTTGCGGCAGCGCGGGCAGAACTTGGGCAGCACGAGCTTGTCCGGCATCGTGCGCTTGTTCTTCGTGGTGGTGTAGTTGCGCTCCTTGCAGTCCGGGCACTCGAGCGTGATGATCGTGCGGTTCATCGTTTATCCCTGCTTGCTGCCGCCGCGAAGGTGCGGCGAGTTTGGAGCCCACAACCTGGATTGAACAGGTGACCTCGTCCTTACCAAGGACGTGCTCTGCCAACTGAGCTATGTGGGCGATGCGTTGGTGGTGCTGCTCTCCTCAAGACCTTGCGGGACTTCTCAAACCTTGGAGCGGGAAACGGGATTCGAACCCGTGACATTCAGCTTGGAAGGCTGACGCTCTACCAGCTGAGCTATTCCCGCGTGAACTCTCCTGTTTCCGTAGGAGACGAATTGGTGGAGGGGGAAGGATTCGAACCTTCGAAGGTCATGGACCGGCAGATTTACAGTCTGCTCCCTTTGGCCGCTCGGGCACCCCTCCAGATGTGTTCGCCTCGTTGGGACTGCCTCCTGACGAAAACCTGAAAAACCTTCACTGCTTGCAACCACTTCTGCAGCCGTCCGGTGGAGCTGGCGGCGGGAATCGAACCCGCGACCTTCCGCTTACAAGGCGGGTGCTCTACCAACTGAGCTACACCAGCTTAAAGCTACGAGATCGCTAGGCTTTCCCCTCGTTTCCAGATCGCTCCAGAGCGAAGGGACGCAAGGTACTAGCGGATGCGGCGGGGCGTGTCAAGGACAGGATCATGCGCGCTGCCTCACGACTTCGTACAGGGCGATGGCGCCCGCGGCGGAGACGTTGAGCGAGCTGACCTGGCCGGCGAGGGGGATGCGGGCGATGTGGTCGCAGGTCTTCTGCACGAGGGGGCGCACGCCCGAGCCCTCGGCGCCGAGGACGAGCGCGATGGGGCTGGTGAGGTCGATGTCGGACAAGAGCTCCTTGCCTTCGCCGGCGAGGGCGACGGTCCAGACGCCCTGCTCCTTCAGCTCCTCGAGGGTGCGGGAGATGTTGACGACCTGGGCGATCTTGCAGTGCTCGAAGGCGCCGGCGGCGGCCTTGGCGGCGGCGGGGGTGACGTCGGCGGAGCGGTCCTTGGGGACGATGACGCCGTGCGCGCCCAGCGAGTGGGCGGAGCGGACGAGGGCGCCGAAGTTCTGCGGGTCGGTGACCTGGTCCAGGATGAGGAGGAAGGCGGGGCGGCCGCTGGCCTCGGCGTCGTCGAGGACATCCTGCAGCTCGACGTAGCCGAACTCGGCCAGCTCGGCGCCGATGCCGTTGTGGACGCCGCCGTTGGTGCGGCGCTGCAGCTCACCCTTGTGCGCCTCCTCGACGCGCAGGCCGGCCTTCTTGGCCTCTTCGGCGACGCGCTCCTGGGCGGGAGAGCGGCGGCCGTCCTTGCCGCGCTCGAGGAGGATGCGCTTGATGTCGCCGGGATGGGCGCGGAGGGCTTCGAGGACGGGGTTCGCGCCGTAGAGGAATCGCATGCGCGCACGTATAGACGTCGCGGCGCGCAGAGTCCATGAGCGTCGACGAAGCTAGTCGACGTTGACGGCGATGGTGACCGTCTTCTTCTGCGGCTCGCAGAGGTTGGCGGTGCAGATGAAGAACTTGAGCGTGGCCTGCACGGTCTCGGTGCCGGTGTTCTTGGCCTGGATGGGCACGTCGAGCTGGAGGCCCGAGTTCTCGTACTTGGCGTCGGTCTTGTTGAAGGAGGCCTTGGGGAGCTCGACGTTGGGGCCGGCGGTCACCGTGAGGGTGACGGGCGCGTGCGGGTCGACGTGCGCGTCGCCCTTGGGGACGATGGCGATGTGGGCGCTGCCGGGCGTGCCCTTGTGCAGGCGCAAGGTCTCGACCGGCGCCTCGAGCGCGTAGGCCTTGGCGGCGGCCTCCTGCGCGGGGTTGGCGCCCTGGGGGGCGTCCGCGAGCTGCGGCTTCTCGCAGGTGAACGGCGCGTCGGCGCGGGCAGCGAGGGGGAGAGCGAGGGCGACGAGCGCGAGGACGAGCCTGAGCGACATGAGAGAGCCTCCGGTGCGGTGCTTGTAGCGGCCCCAGGGCTCGCTGTCGAGTGAAACGCGGGCGCAACAGGGGCTGTTCCCCAGAGGGAGAGAGGGGAGGCGTGATCGGGCGCACGTGCGCGTCGTCACACGTGAATTCTTGTGAACTGGGCGCCCCTGCGACAGTCTTGGAGTCGGCGTGTCGATCTGTTGAACCCCCTCTTCAAATCGCGCGGCTGCGCGAAAGGACTCTTCGATGATGCGGTGGCTTCTCTTGGCGGCGATGGCGGCGGGCGTGGCGGCGTGCG
>JAFEBC010000675.1 GCA_018266095.1 Deltaproteobacteria bacterium | reverse complement strand
TTCAGATCCTGCGCGCGCGCGGCGAGGCGCTCGATCTGCTGGCGCAGGAGCAGCTCGGGCTCGGCCAGCGCGCGCTCGGGCAATTCGTCGACGGGCGGCGGCGGGATGTCGATGGACACCGGCACCTCCGCGATCCCCGCACCGATGGGCGCGCGCGACGGCAAGGGCGGAGGCAGCGTGTGCCCGTGCGGCGGCGTCTTCGTGGGCAGGCCGAACTGGATCATGTTCGCGCACTTGAGCGAGTAGAGCAGCCGGTGCGCCTGGTCCGTCGTCAAGCCCTCGAGCTGCGCGGCCGCCACCAGCTCGCCCACGGTGCGGCGCCCGTCGATCTGCGCGAAGAGCTGCGCCTCCTCGGCCTCGAGCCCCATGTCCTGGAAGCGGTCCATCGGGTCGTCCGTGTGCCGCACCGCCAGCGCGTCCGAATCGCCGAGCGCTGCCATGGCGCGGTCGATGTCGTAGGTGCGCTGGATGCCCTCGTGCAGGATGCGCGCGGAGGTCATCTCGATGGCCACCAGGCTCTGCGGCGGCTCGGCGCGCGGGTTGAAGCTGTAGTCGCCCTCCGGCCAGGTGAACAGGTCGAAGAGCTTGGTCTCTTGCTGGAGCTGCAGCGCGTACGAGAGGTTCGCGGGCGAGATGCAGCCCATCTCGATGAGCACGGTGCCCTGCTGGCGCTTGCCCTCCTGCATCCGGCGCAGGGACTCCTCGCACTCGGACATGTTGATCATGCGCTCGCGCACGAGGACTTGTCCGAGGCATTCGCCGAGGAGGTTCGAGCGCACGAAGAGCGGCGCGCCTTCCTTCAGGTACACGATCTTCTTCACCGGGTCGTTGCGCAGGAGCAAGGCGCCCGTGGCCAGCCAGCGGTGAAGCTGCGAGAGCACCTCGGCGAACGGCGCGTCGCGCAGGTTTCCACGCACCAGCGCGGCGCCCTTGAAGCGCACCTGGCTCTCGGACTCGACGCCCTTGGCCTCTTGCAGGTCCGCGATCGACGAGAGGTCCTTCGACTTGGCCTCGAGGCGCGCGCGCTCGCGGCGCTTCCGGCGCGTCTCCGGGTCGGTCTCGTCGGGCGTGACCTTGAGCAGCTTCTGGCAGATGGCGACGAGCTTGGACGGCTCGAACGGCTTGTCCAGCCACTCGAGCGGCGCCTTGGTGCCGACCTTCTCCGCGAGCTCGCGGCGGCCCTTCTGCGCCTTGACCACGCCCGAGGCCATGATGATGGGGATCTCGCGGCCCTTGTCGGAGCGGCGGATCTCCTCGGCCACCTCGACGCCCCCGCGGCCAGGCAGGAGCACGTCGATGACCGCGAGGTCGATGGGACGCGCCGCGAACGTGCGCAGCGCCCAGTCGCCGTCGCGCTCGGTGAACACGGTGAAGCCCGCGTCCGACAACGACTCGGCGAGCGCGAGCTGGAGGGCGCGATCGTCCTCGACGAGCAGGATGGCGCGGCCACCGAGCGGGATGCTCACTGACGCCCCGTCGTGGTCGATTGCGCGTGCACGAAACGGCCTCCGAGCGTCCCCAAGGGCAAGAGTCTAGCGGGCTCAACGCGTGAGAATCAATGAGGGAAGTCTCTCGCGGGATGTCCCTCGTCGGTGGCCGACGATCCGCGCCGCCCGTCCTCTGTTTGATCGAAGGTCCGTCGACGACTATCGTTGTTCAAGAGACGCGCACCGCACTTCCCGCCTGGGCACCCCTGGGGAGACACGGATGGCCGCAACGGACTCAGCGCAGATCTTGCCCGAGACGTTCCGCGCGCGCTCGCTCTTGCGGGCCATCGTGCTGGGCGCGGACACGCTGTGGATCATGGTGCTCCTGGCGCTCATCACCGGCGGCAGCGGGGCCACGCCGCGCGCGGTGTTCTCGGCGTTCTTCTTCATCGCCTTGTTCACGGTGTGCTCGGCCTTCTATGAGCGGCTCACGGTCACGGTCAGCGAGCGCAGCGTGACGGTGCGGACGTTCATCGACGAGCACGTGGTGGCCTTCGCCGACATCTTGCGCGTGGACGTGCTGCCGGGCCTCTTGGGCACGAGCTATCAGATCCGCACCCGCAAGGGTCCGGTCCGCTTCGACAGCCTGCTCGAGGACCACCAGCGGCTGTGCACCTTGATCATCGACCGGGCGGGCCTGTCGGCGCAGCGCTAGGGGCGACGATCGCCCCACGTGGCCGCAACAACTGGGCTTTCCATAACCCCTTGAAACCACGACCCGTATGATTGCGGGTACCGACAGTTGTCGGATGCTGCACTGTTTGCGAATGAGACATTTGTCCCGAAACCTTCTGCCTCTGGAGCAAACATGACGAAGTTCACTGTGGCTGTTTCTGCGTTGGCGTTCTCTGCTCTCGTGAGCCTCTCGGCGGGCGCCGCGTCGTGCCCGTACAAGATGGGCACCGCGACCTACATCGACAACGTCACCAAGGCCGTGAAGGCGCAGAAGACCTGCACCTCTGCCTCGGCGCTGGCCTACGCGTGCGCGATGGGCTCGTCGGGCGACCTGCAGCCGGTCGGCGAGGCCATCACCAAGTGCGAGGCGATCGCCAAGCCGCACCTGACCGCGCGCGACAACGCGAACATCAAGGCCGCGAACGCGAAGTGCGACAAGGAGAACAACCAGCAGGGCACGATGTACATGTCGATGAAGGCCTTCTGTCACCTCGACACCATCAAGAAGTACGCGAAGTAGTCGCAGCGCGTGGTAGACCGGCCCACCATGCGACTGTGGGCCGGTTTGTGGTTGGCGGCGCTCGCCGGGTGTCAGTGCGGCGAGCGACCGCAACTGGATGCGCAGGGATTGCCCGTGTACGTCGCGCGCCGCGCGCGCGGGCCGATGAACATCGACGGGATCCTGGCCGCGCCCGACTGGGATCGCGCGGCGCCGACGCCTGCGTTCACTCGCTCGCTCGATGGCCGCAAGGGCTTCGCGCAGACCGAGGCGCGCCTGTTGTGGGACGACCAGAACCTCTACGTGGCGTTCCAGATGGAGGACACGCGCATCTCGACGCCGTTCCTGAAGGACGACGAGCAGCTCTACACGTCGAATGTGGTGGAGATATTCCTGATTCCGGGGAACCCGCTCGGGCCGTACGCGGAGATCGAATTGGCGCCCTCGAACGCGCTGTTCGACGCGCGCTTCACGGGGCGGCGGCAGGGGATGGACCTCGCGTGGTCCTCCGGGACCAGGCACGCGGTGCATCTGGACGGGACACTCAATGACGACAGCGATCAGGACAAGGGCTGGAGCGGGGAGCTGGCGATTCCGCTCGCGGGCCTGCCGGGCGTCAAGGGGCCGGTGCCGCAGAAGGGGGAGCGCTGGCGGATGAATCTGTACCGCTTGATGCAGGGGCCGCGGCAACCGAACGAGGGGCAGGCGTGGAGCCCGCCGCGGATCGGGGACTTTCACGCGATCGACAAGTTCGGGACGCTGGAGTTCGGGGAGTAGCCCCTCAATTCCCCACGTCGCTCTGGTCCGCGAGGCAGACGATCTGCAGGCTCGAACAGCGGTCCCCGCACGCGCGCGTGTCGTTCACCTCGAGCTGCGCGTAGTTCCAGGCCACCGCGCCGCGGCCGTCTCGCGCCACGACCCACAGGTGCGTCGCGGCCTCTTGCAGCGCGGTGAGGCGCACGAGGCCATTGGCGGGATCGGGTGAGCCCGGCGCGGGCTCGTCGGCGACGTCGGCGCCGGGGACGTAGACGGGGCGCGGGTTTCCGGCGATGCGCTCGAGGTCGCCGAAGATCAATTCCTGCGTGGTGAAGAACGAGTAGCTGATGGTCTCTCGCAGCGTGACGACGTGGCCGGTCAGGTCCGTGACCGTGTACTCCTCGGCGGCCTCGGTGGCGCCGGCGCCGGGCAGGACGCGGGGGCGCACGTCGTAGGTGGTGCTGACGCCCGCGTGCAGCTTGGTGCTGCTTCCCGGTGAGCCGAACTGCGTGGGGTCGCCGGTGTCGGAGAGCTCGATGGGGCCGAGCTCGATGGCGCCGTTCGGGCGCACGCTGGGGTCGGTCTGGAAGAGCAGCACCTTGGCCACGTGCACCTGGCGCGGGCCGATGTAGCCGATGGAGTCGTACTGCACGCGGATGCCGCCGTAGCCGCCGAGCGGGTCGGCGTCGCGGGCGGCGGCGATGAGCGACAAGGGCACGTCGAAGGCGGTCTCGGCCTCTGCGGTGAGTGAGGGAGTGCCGCTGGGGACCACGAAGGAGCCCGAGGGGCAGCGCAGGTCGTCGGTGGGCGCGCAGAGGAAGCCGCCGAGCTGGACCGGGGTGCGATCGCCCTGGCCAGCGAAGAGGGCGCGGGCGTGGATGTGCGGCGTGGAGGTGCCGGCGAGGTCCACGAACTGGTCGGGCGGGTCGGCGCGGACGCCGAGGACACGCGAGGTGTCGACGATGGACGGCGGCCGGAAGCACGCGTCGGGCCCGCCGACACACGCGGCGGCGAACGACGTGCACAAGAGAGCGAGGACGCGCATCATTGACCTTGGACGATCGGGTGCACGGGCGATTCAAGTCAACGCCCGTGATGCCACTGCTTGACACCCGCGCCCGGCGCGTGTTCCTTGCGCCGCAACTTCGGAGGTTCCACATGGCCAACGTCGTCATCACAGGCGCAGCTCGCACTCCCGTCGGGTCCTTCCAGGGCGGGCTCTCGTCCATCCCCGCGCCCCGGCTGGGTGCCATCGCCATCGCCGCCGCCTTGGAGCGCGCGGGCGTGAAGGGCGACCAGGTCGGCCAGGTGTTCATGGGCGAGGTGCTGCAGGGCGGTGTCGGCCAGGCGCCGGCGCGTCAGGCGGCCCTCTACGCGGGCCTGCCGAAGACCACTCCTTGCGTGACGGTGAACAAGGTCTGCGGCTCGGGTCTCGAGGCGGTCATCGAGGCGGCGCGCGTCCTGGCGCTAGGCGAGCACGAGGTCGCGGTCGCGGGCGGCATGGAGTCGATGTCCCTGGCGCCGTACTTCAGCCCGCAGCTTCGCGGCGGCGCGCGCATGGGCAACGTCGAGTTCAAGGATCTGATGATCCACGACGGCCTCTGGGACCCGTACAACGACATGCACATGGGCATGTGCGGCGAGAAGTGCGCGACGGACTTCAACATCTCGCGCGCGGCCCAGGACGAGTACTCGATCGAGAGCACCAAGCGGGCGCAGCGCGCGCAGGCCGAGGGCGCGTTCAAGGCCGAGATCGTGCCGGTGCCCGTGCCGCAGAAGAAGGGCGACCCGGTGCTCGTGTCCGAGGACGAGGGGCCCAAGAACGCCAAGCTCGACAAGATCGCGGGCCTCAAGCCGTCGTTCAAGAAGGACGGCACGATCACCGCGGCGAACGCGTCGAGCATCAACGACGGCGCGGCGGCGGTGGTGCTGATGACCGAGGAGCGGGCCAAGAAGGAAGGCCGCGCGGTGCTCGGGCGCATCGTCTCGTGGGGCCACGCGGCGCGCGATCCGGTGGAGTTCACGATCGCGCCCGCGGACGCGATCAAGAACGCGCTGGCGAAGGCCAAGCTGTCGGCGAGCGACATCGACCTCTGGGAGATCAACGAGGCCTTCGCGGTGGTGGCGATGGCGAACAACCAGCTCCTGGGCCTCGACGCGGCGAAGGTGAACGTGCGCGGCGGCGCGGTGGTGCTGGGTCACCCGATCGGCGCCTCGGGGTGCCGGCTGCTGGTGACGCTGTTGCACGCGATGAAGGAT
>JAFEBC010000674.1 GCA_018266095.1 Deltaproteobacteria bacterium | reverse complement strand
CTTCTGCTCCACGCTGCGGTCGACGTGGTTCAACTGGAGCTCGAAGTCGTGCAGCACGGGGGCCTGGGCCATGCGGTTACTCTAGGGCGACTTGGTCCGCCTGCGAGATCCCTTTCGCTCCGTCACCGCGGGTTGCGCGGCTCCAGATGCGTCGGGCCCTCGAGCGCGTCATCCGTGCACGCGCTCGGCGCCGCCAGCGGATGACAGCGCACCGGCGTTCCGTCCGGCAGCTCGACCGAATAGCCGGGCACGAGGCCCGGCACCGGATAGTCGCTGCTGATGATGCTCGCGTCGCCCGCCAGGGCCGCGTCGCGCTCGGCGGTGCCCGTGATCTGCGCGCCGTGCCCGTCGTCGACGAGCGTGCGCACGATCAGCCCCTGGTGGATCGCCGCCGCCGTCGCCGGCCCGTCGTTGATCGGATCCTCCAGGGACAGCACCGCCACGAAGGGATCGGTGGCCTCGCCGAGCGTGAACATCGCGCGCCCGTCGAGGTTCGTGAGGCCGTGCGTGTACTCGTACATCGGCTTGCCCGGCGCGCGCTCGGTGTCGAGCAGCACGAACAGCACGTCGCCGCGGACCGCGCCCAGCGTGGGCCAGCCGTCGGCCGCGAGCGCCGCCTGCACCGACGCATGCGCGCCGCGCAGCGCATCCGGGGTGAACAGGCGCGTGGGGAACACCGAGCGCACCTCCGCGTCGAGCGCGTCGAGGTGCGGCGCGATCGCCATGCTGGCGTTGTCCACGTCGTCCTTGGGCTCGATGAAGATGAAGATGGGGAAGTGCCCGCGGTGCGCGTCCGACCACGCGCGCACGAGGCCCAGGCAGTCGGTCAGCCAATGACACGAGCTGAGCGGATCGAGCGCGGGCAGGTGGTACACGGCGAAGCGCGCGTCGTCCGGCAGCCAGTGCACGTCGAGCTCGAGCTGGCGCACGCCCTGCGACTGAAGCTGCACGTCGAGCGGCGCGTGCGAGTAGTCGTAGTCGTTCACGTACAGCGGCGTGGGGCGCTGGTGGTAGCTGTTGTGTGTGCCCTTGAGCTGCGCGTGGTTCAAGCGCAGCGTCGCGTCGAGCGGGTAGCCGAAGTCGAGCGCGGACGAGGTCGAGCCGCCGCACGCGCAGCAGAGCAGGGCCACTGCGATGAGCATCGGCGCGGCGCGCACCACGGCAGCGTAGCAGATGGCGCCGGCGAGAACGTGCGGCGGTGTGCGTTCGCCTGTCACATCCGGCGGGCCGCGCGGTCTACCGCTCAATCCACGGGAGGCCATCCATGTCGACGCGGTCGAAGCTCTTGCCGTTCTTGATGTTCTTGCTCCTCGCCGCCGCAGGGTTCAAGGCCCGCGCGGCCGGGGGCACCGCCGACCTCGACCTCACGAACGTCCTGCTCAGCCAGTCCCCGATGTTCGCCGGCGCGCCCCTGCGCTACCGGCTCGACATCCGCAACAACGGCATCGAGACGGCCACGCGGCACGTCAGCGACGTCGCGCCGCCGTCGCTGGGCGGCTCGCCCGTGACGTGGACGTGTGTGGCGCTCACCAACAGCCAGTGCCCCGTGCCGTCCACGGGCATCGGCGACCCCGCGCTCGACGTGACCGTGGGACCGGGCGGCCTCGTCGAGATCGTGGTGCAGCTCGCGCTCTCGGGCTCCATGCGCGGCACCTACAGCAACGTCGCCACGCTGGCGCCCGACGCCAACGATCCCGTCCTGGCCAACGACACCTCGACGTGGACCATCGTCGTCATCGGCCAATCGGATCCGGTGATGACCTTCTCGGACGGCAAGGACGCCGCCACCTCGGGCGACTCCAGCACCTACCAGCTCCACGTGGGCAACAACGCGGTCGCCGACTTCCTCGGCACTGCGCGCGCGACCTTCCCGGCGGACTTCACCCCGGGCGCGTGGTCGTGCACCGGCGCGGGCGGCGCCACCGCGAGCCCCGCGTCCGGCGACGGTGACTTCGCGCCCGCGCTCGACGTGCCGAGCTTCACCGGCGCCGTGCAGGGCGCGATCGACTGCGCCATCCAGGGCACCATCTCACCGTCGTTCACCGGCGCGCTGACCGCCTCGGTCCAACTCACCACCAACGACACGCTCCTCACTCCCGGCTCGGACCTCGTCAGCGACAGCACGCTTGTCAGCGCCGCGCCGCCTCCGCCCTCCGCCGACTTCGAGGTGCGCGACGTGCTGCAGACGCCCACGCCCAACCAGATCCTGGCGGGCGGGTTCCTCCTCTACAAGATCACCGTCACCAACTTCGGCCCCGACCCGGACACGCGCCACCTCGTCAACGCGCTCCCCGCCGCGGCGATCTCCAGCACCATCGACTGGACCTGCGTCGGCATCGACGGCGCGTCCTGCGCGCATCCGTACGGCACCGGCGATCTCAGCGAGGACGTGACCCTCGCGGGCGGCCAGCACGTGGAGTACATCGTGCAAGTGCAGATCGCGCCCTCCGCTTCGGGCGCGGTGCAGAACGAGGCGCACCTCACGCCGGGCGCGCGCGATCCCCAGAGCAGCAACGACAGCGAAGCCTGGGCGGCCATCTACCGCAGCGTGAGCACGCCCGTCGTCACCATCACCGACGGGCTCAGCAGCGCGACCGCGGGCGACGGCGACACGTACACCATCACCGTCATCGACAACGGGCCCTCCGACGGCGGCTTCGTCCTCAGCACCGCGCTGCCGGCCGCGCTCACCGGCGTGACCTGGACCTGCAGCGGCACCAACGGCGCGTCAAGCCTCATCACCTCGGGCAGCGGCGACATCCAGAGCGGCGTCACCGTGCCGGTGGCCACCTTCGTGCAGCCGGTCCTCACCTGCGTCGTGCACGGCGTCATCAGCCCCGCGTTCACGGGAACGCTCACAGCCACCGCGTCCGTCACCAGCGCGGACGAGACGGAGCCCGACTCGATCCCGAGCGCGACCGACACCACCGCGGTCGTGGCCCCGCCGCCGCCCACGCTCGACTGCTCCCCGGCTCGCGCCAACCCCG
>JAFEBC010000673.1 GCA_018266095.1 Deltaproteobacteria bacterium | reverse complement strand
GATCGCGATCGAAGCTCGCCTTGTACTCGTTGAACGTGGTCGAGCCGATGCAGCGCAACGACCCGTCCGCGAGCGCGGGCTTGAGCAGGTTGGACGCGTCCATCGAGCCGCCGCTGGTGGCACCCGCGCCGACGAGCATGTGGATCTCGTCGATGAAGAGGATGGCGCCCGGCTTCTCCTGCAGCGCCTTCACCACGCCCTTCAGGCGCTCCTCGAACTGGCCGCGGAACTTCGTCCCCGCGAGCAGCGCGCCCAGGTCCAGCGCGTGTAGCGGCGCACCTTTGATGGCCTCCGGCACCTCGTCCTT
The DNA here is from genome assembly GCA_018266095.1 of Deltaproteobacteria bacterium. Classification (GTDB taxonomy): domain Bacteria; phylum Myxococcota; class Myxococcia; order Myxococcales; family 40CM-4-68-19; genus CAIWCD01. The sequence goes on along the minus strand of JAFEBC010000673.1, from coordinate 11,403 downwards.
CGAGATGCGCAGCGCGAGGCCCTCAGCGATGGCCGTCTTGCCCACGCCCGACTCGCCCACATAGATGGGGTTGTTCTTGCGGCGCCGGCAGAGCACCTGAATCGTGCGCTCGAGCTCGGCCTGGCGGCCCACCAGCGGATCGATCTTGCCGTCCTTGGCGCGCTGGATCAGGTCCACCGTGTAGGCCTGCAGCGGATCGTCCGCGAGCCCGCCGTCGTCGTCGTCGCCCATCGGCTGACGCTGGCGATCGCCCGGAGGCGCGGCCTCATCAGACTCGTCAGCGCCGCCCTCCGCGCCCTTCTTGATCGAGCTGGGGTCGCGGACCTTCAGCGGCCCGTGCGAGATGGCGCGCAAGAGATCGAGCCGCGTGATCCCCTGCCGCTCGAGCAGGTACACCGCATGCGAATCGCGCTCGCGATAGAACGCCACCAGCACGTTGCCGCCGTCGATGAGCTCCTTGCCCGCCGACTGCACCTGCATCGCCGCCCGCTCCAGCACGCGCTGGAACGCCCGCGTCTGGTCGGGATCGCGCTCCGTGCCCTCCGGCAGGGCCTCCAGCGACTGCTCCAGGTGCTCCTCGAGCTCGCGCCGCAGCTCCGCGATGCGCGCCCCGCACGCGCGCAACAGGCGCGACGCCGTGGGATCGCGCAACAGCGAGTACAAGAGGTGCTCGAGCGTCACGTGCTCGTGACGGCGCTGCTTGGCCTCCGCGAAGGCCAGCCGCAGCGTCGACTCCAGCTCCTTGGTGATCGACAAAGCCATTGTAAATCCGTGTCCTTCCCTACGTCGGACTGCTCTTCAAACCGCCCCTACGATCGCCGGTCATCGGCGCCCTCAGGCTCCATCGTGGCCAGGAAGGGGTACTCCGCCGCGCGCGCCATCCGCTCGACTGTGTCCACCTTCGTCTCGGCCACCTCACGAGTGTAAACACCCGCGAGACAAGCGCCAGTCTGGTGCACCTGCAACATCAAGTGGTGAGCCTCTGCCTCGTCCTTGTGGAAGACCGTGACCAGCACCTCGATGACGAACTCCATGGTGGTGAAGTCGTCGTTGTGAAGGATGACCCGCCACATCGCGGGTTTCTGCGTCCGCGACTTTTTCTCTGTGACGACACCGGTGTCGGACTCTCGACGGGGCACGGGCAACATGGTGCGCACTCTCTGGTGTGGGCGCAAGGGGGAGACCGCCCGCGCTGGCACGAATTCGCGCGCTTTCGACCGTGAGTGCCCCGTGCTATGACGCCGCCGCCTTGGGCCACTCTCGCCGCGCACTCGTGTGGACGCTCGCCGCCTCGGCCGCGGCGCTGTGCGCGTGCGCGGGGCAGGGCGCGTTCGTCCTGCCCAAGCAGCCGATCCCCACGGTGCACTTCGACCCGCTGACGTCGGCGCCCGAAGGCACGGATCTGCGCAAGGCCAACGAGGAGCGCCTCGCGGCCGCGCGCGAGCAGTTCCGCGACCTGGACGCGAAGCGGTGGGACGGCTCCGGCCCCTGGTGGATCCGCGAGACGACCCGGCTCGTGACCTGGGTCGACGGCCAGACGGTGCTCATCGCGGTCGCCGAGGCGCCGGCGGAGGCCTCGGCGGCCCAGCGCAAGCTCTTGGCCTCCGAGAAGGCGAAGGCGGAGGCGGGCAAGGCCTTCAAGAGCCTGGCGGCGCGCGTGGCGCAGCAGAAGGGGACGGCGGTGACCGTGCCGGCCGAGGTCAAGCTCAAGCGCGTGCAGATCGAGAGCACGTTCGAGTTCGGCGAGCGGACCTGGGCGCTGGCGCTCTGCGACCGCGAGTGCCTGGAGGCGAACGGCCGCGCGGTGCGGGTGACCCTGGCCGGCGTGGCGCTGGTGCCGGGCACGCCGTAGCCAGCGCTGCTGAGACCAGCAGGGTCAGTGGAGCTGCGCCGTGCGCACGAGATCGAGGATGTCCCGCTCGTCCAGATCGGAGATGAGCGAGTAGACGACCTCGTCGTTCTTCCAGGTGGCCACGTTGAAGCCCCGGTTCTTGGCGACCCAGACCTGATGTCCCTCGAACTGGCGCGCCTCGCCCATCGGCTCGCCCGAGGGGTCGTCGATGATGACCAGCGAGACCTTGCTGTGCTCGTCGGGCATCGTGTAGCTCACCACCGCCGCCGGCCGCGCCGACACCGTCGAGAGGCGCACGCCCTGCAGCGCCGGGGTGCGCGCGCCCGAGCGCGCCGGGAAGCGCGGGAGCTGCACGCCGTAGTCGAGCTTGCTCTGCAGCCACTGCTGCACGGCGCCCACGTCGCTGCCCGTGAAGTCGAGCGGCAGCGTGCGCGCGTGCAGGGCCACGCCGTCCTCGAGCGCGTGCCCATGGACGACGTTGCTGCTGACCGAGCCGATCACGGGCTGCCTGAGCCCGCCCATGCCGAACCAGGTGAGCACGCCGACCAGGCTGGCCGCGATGGCCACCGTGCGCGGCTCCATCGCCGAGATGAACCGCAGCGCCCGCGCGCCAGCGGTCTCGCGCGAGGCCACCTCGAGCTTGTCGGTGACCGACTTGCGCAGGCTCGCGGGCGCCTTGCGGATGGGCCCCGAGCGGCGCACGGCCGCCTTCAGCCCCACGTGCGAGCGCGCGGCCAACGAGCACGCCTGGCAAGAGAGCAGGTGCGCCTCGAAGTCGGCCTTCTCGTCCGGCATCAGCTCGCCGTCGACCCACGCGGACAAGAGCCCGCCGATGTCACGGCAATCGAAGGAATGAACGGTGCTCACAGGGCTCATCGGCGCTTGAACTCCAGCACAGTCGCGTCCTCGGTGCCAGTGCGCTGTGCGACCTCACCTGCATCTGCTTCGACGGTCTCGGCCGCCTGGCCCACGCCCAGCTCGCGCGCGTAGCCGGCGAGCGACTTCTGCAACAGGCGCCGCCCGCGGAACAGGCGGCTCATCACGGTGCCCACGGGGATGTCGAGGATCTCGGCGATCTCCTTGTACGAGAACTCCTGGAGATCGCTCAGGATCACGGCCAGGCGGAAGTCGATGGGCAGCGCGTCGATGGCCTTGACCACATCGTCCGACAAGAGCCGGTCGAACAGCTCTTCCTCGGGGTTGGTCCCGCTGGCGTGCAGGTCGGTGACCACGCGCTCCGCCGTGCCTTCGCGGGCGGCCTGGTCGACGACCTGCCGCTCCTTGGAGCCCTTGCGCCAGCCGTTGATGAAGGTGTTGGTGAGGATCTTGAACAGCCAGGCCTTGAAGTTGGTGCCCTGCTCGAACTTGTCGAAGAAGCGATAGGCGCGGAGCACGCCGTCCTGCACCAGGTCCTCGGCGTCCTTGTCGTGGCGCGTGAGGCGGAGCGCGGCGGCGTAGAGCGCGTCGAGGTGCGGCTCCAGCAAGGTCTCGAACTCGCGGCGGCGTCTGGTCGGTGAGCCCAACATCATCCGGCCTCCTTGGCCTGGGGAGAGGTGCGAGAACCGTGGTCGAGGAGTGTAACCGAGTTCACGGGCGGGGCATTCCCGGAAAAAGAGGTGTGATCTCAGGCACAAAGGCAAAGGCGAAAAGCGAGAAACCCAAACGCGGAGGCGCGGAGGCGCGGAGGAAGGCCAGTTGCCACGCTGGACGTGGATTGATCCCGCCCCGGCCGCGTCGCACGCCTGAATCTGACGGTTGTAGCGCCCCAACTTCGGGGCGAAGTGCCAGCGCCCTCCGCGCTTCCGCGCCTCCGCGTTGAAGTTGTTTTTGCTCCTTACCGTTGCCCCGCAAGCAGCTCGGCCGCCCGCCTCTGCACCTCGGGCTCGAGGTCGTTCAGGGTCTTCGCGCTGGCCGTCCCCGCGGCCAACAGTCGCCCGCTCTTCGTCTCGCGCAGGATCACTTGTGCGCGACCGCGTTCTCGTCGAGCCCCGCGCCGTGCGGGCCCGCGTTGGCGACGTGCGGCGGCGGCGTGAAGTTCGTGGGCCGCCACCAGATGGGCTTGGGCGTCTCCTTGAACGTGTGCAGCGCCTGCGCCACCAGGTCCGGGCCCTGCGCGGCAAGCTTCTGCGAGAGCTCGTCCTCGTCCTTGGCCACGATCTGCGTGGAGATCAGCGCGACCGCGTTGTGCCACTGCGCCGCCGTGAGCTGGAGCTTGAGCTGCTCGCCGTCGCGCGAGAGAGTGCCCAGCCAGTGGAGCTGCACGTCGAGCCCGTGCAGCGTGCCCAGGATCACCGCGTCGGCCTGCTTCGCGTCGGCCTGGTGCCACTCGGCGCGCGGGACGTTCTCGTGCGTGAGCGCGGCCTGCACGGTGGTCACCGGGACCATCGCGAACCCGCGGGCCTTGAGCGGCGGCGCGAGCTGCGTGCACACCAGGGCCTCGACGGACGCGACCTCGGCCTCGGTCACGTTCGTGCCCGCGTGGAGCTGGACGGCGGTCTTCTTGAGGGCCGGAGCAGCCACGACAGCGGCGCTCGTCAGCAGGCACAGCGAACACACCAGCGGCTGCACCAAACGCCACACCGGCGAACGACGCGTGAAGCGAACCATCAGAGCCCCCGGACTCTGCGTGCTGCGCCAGCCCGACATTGAGCGGGCGCAGCATGCGCAGGGGCGACTCTACTTGAGCGTGAGCGCCTTCTCCAGCGGCACGTACTCGAACGACAAGGCCTCGGCGACCGCCTGGTAGGTGCACACGCCGTTGAGCGTGTTCACGCCGAGCGCGAGCGCGTGGTCGCGCTTGATGGCCTCCTTGAGGCCGAGGTCCGCGAGCTTGAGGCCGTAGCCGATGGTCGCGTTGTTGAGCGCGAACGTCGAGGTGTACGGCACCGCGCCCGGCATGTTCGCCACGCAGTAGTGGATGACGCCGTGGACCTCGTACGTCGGGTTCTCGTGCGTGGTCGGGTGGCAGGTCTCGATGCAGCCGCCCTGGTCGACCGCGACGTCCACGACCACCGAGCCCGGCTGCATCTCGCTGATGAGCTTCTCGGAGACGAGCCGCGGGGCCTTCGCGCCCGGCACCAGCACGCCGCCGATGACGAGGTCGGCCTGGCGCACGTAGCGCTCGATCTGCGCCGGGTCGCTGTACACGGTGCTGATCGACGAGCCGAAGATGTCGTCGAGGTACGCGAGCCGGTTGATGTTCACGTCCAGGATGGTGACCTCGGCGCCCATGCCCACGGCCATCTTCGCCGCGTTGGTGCCGACCACGCCGCCGCCGAGGATGACGATCTTGCCGCGGCGCACGCCCGGCACGCCCGAGAGCAGGATGCCCTTGCCGCCGTGCTCCTTCTCGAGCTGCACCGCGCCCACCTGCACGCTCATGCGGCCGGCGACCTCCGACATCGGCTTGAGCAGCGGGAGCTGGTGATCCGGCGTCTCCACCGTCTCGTACGCGACCGAGGCGACCTTCTTGTCGAGCAGCACCTTGCCCAGCTCTGGCGCGGCCGCGAGGTGGAAGTAGGTGTAGACGACCTGGCCCTCGCGCATGCGCGGGAACTCGGGCGCGATCGGCTCCTTGACCTTCATGATCATGTCGGCGCGCTTCCAGACCTCGTCGGCGCTGCCCACGATCTCGCAGCCCGCGGCGATGTAGAGCTCGTCGGGGATGCCGCTGCCCACGCCAGCGTTCTTCTCGACGAGGACGGTGTGGCCGCGCTGCTTCAACGCCGCTGCTCCGCCGGGGACGAGTCCGACGCGGTACTCGCGGGTTTTGATCTCCTTGGGGACGCCGACGATCATTGAGGTCTCCGTGCCTTTCCGGTGTGGACTCCCGGGAGATATCCCGGGAGGCGGGCGGCAAGTAGCCTTAAGGCTCGGAGAGGTCAAGGCGCGGTGTGTTGAAGAGCGGACCGGGCTGGTGCGACGTGCGTCCCGCGTCCCTGCGTGGACAACGACCGCGGGCGGGGCTCAGGCGCTGTGGCGCTCGCGGACGCGCTGGTACATCTCGGGCGAGCGCGCCTCGTGCGTCACCCGGCGGGGGGCGTCGATGGTGTAGGCCACCGCGGGCACGGCCACCGGGTAGGCGGGCTTGTCGCGGGTCAGGCGCAGCGCGAGATCCCAGTCGACGCCCGCGGTGAGCGAGGTGTCAAACCGCGCCTCGGCCAGGCCCGCGCGGTGGCCGATGGTGCCCATGTCCATGAAGCACTCGCGCTTGAGCCGCTCGCGGTCGAAGGGCGCCACGAACTGCACCAGCGGGTCGGCCGGATCCACGCCGGCCCACGGCGCGCGCTCGTGGATGCGGACCCCGTAGACGACGTCGAGGTCGGGCCGGGTGTGCAGCGCCCAGGCCACCGCGCGCAGCCAGTGCGGATAGAGGGCGTTGTCGTCGTCGAGGTAGGCGATGAGCGTCCCGCGCGCCTGGGCGAGGCCGTGGTTGCGCGCGGCGGCGTGGCCCGTGCCTCCGAGGCGGAAGCTGCGGATGCGCGGATCGGCCTGCGCGGCCAGGACGCGCGGCGTCTCGTCGGTGGAGCCGTCGTCGACGATGATGAGCTCCCAGCGCGGGTGCGATTGCGCCTGGACCGAGGCGATCGCGCGCGTGAGCCAGCCGGCGCGGTCGCGGGTGGGCAGGATCACCGACACGAGCGTGTCCGGGACGCGGGCCGCCGAGAGCCAGCGCTCCGTGCGCCAGAGCTGGTCGAGGATGGCCGCGCGGCCCTCGGTGTGCGCCAGCCGCGCCGACTGCGCCTCGAGCAGGCTGGACTGCGCGTGGAGCCGGGCGGACTGCTCCTCGAGGCGCGTCGACTGCTCCAGGAGCCGGGCCGCCAGGGCGTCGAGCTGCGCGCCCTGCGCGTCGAGCTGGGCCGCCTGCGCGTCGAGCTGGGCCGCGAGGGAGCGGAGCTCGCCCAGCCCGAGCGTCGTGCGCACCCGGGAGAGCAGCGCGCGCCGCAGGGCCGAGAGCTGGCCGCGATCGCCCTCCGCGATGCCTCGCAACGTGAGGCGCGCCAGGCGCAGCGCGTCGATCGTCATCGAGGTGTCGCCCAACGCTCGCCCTCCGCCGGCCCACCAGGGCCTCAGTCAATTGATTGGACACACCAACATCGACGAAGGTTTAATCAGACGTTTGTCCGATCGCAGCCCCAGAATCTGTTTCGACGTTGTTTCGCCCGCCGGAGGGTTGTCAGGGACGCCCCTGTTCGTCTATGACGCCCTGCCGATGCGCGCCCCCCGCCTCTTGTTCGCCGACCCCTCCGGCCAGGTCTACGACCACCCGGAGCTCCTGGCCCTGGTGCTGGACCCGTCGGCGCCAGCAGGGGCCGGGCTCGCGCGCGATGGGCATGTGCCGCTGCCACGCAACGCCTCGCTCTCGGTGCTCCCAGGCCGCAAGCCGGTGGGGCTCGATCCGCGCACGGGCGAGGTGGTCGAGCTGTCCGAGGTGAAGCTGGGCAAGCGCAGCATCAAGCCCATCGCGGTGGCCTGCGTGCTGCCGCCGGGGTGGACGCGGTTCGCGCTGCCGGCGTTCAAGGCGCGCGCGGTGGCGCCGCTGCTCCCGCAGTGGGCGTACTGCGCGGTCGGCTTCTCGGAGAAGGACGGCCACGTCGCCTGGGCCGCGCACACCGATCGGCGCACGCACTGGCAGCCCGAGGATCGCACGCCGGATCTCTTGCGGCCCTTCGTGGAGGCGCGGCTCGCGCAGGACGACAATCCGCTGCTCAAGCAGCTCGCGCGGTGCGCGCTGGAGTGGCGCTGCTTCACGGCCGCGAACACGTTCACGGTGCGCGACGAGGGCGCCATCCCTGCGTCCACGATGTGCAACGCGCGCTGCATCGGCTGCATCAGCGACCAGCCGCCCGAGGGTCCGCCCGCGAGCCACGAGCGCATGGACGACGCGCCGGACGCGCAGAACATGGCCGGGATCGGCGTCGCGCACCTGGACGACGCGCCGGGGCGCACCATGGTCTCGTTCGGCCAGGGCTGCGAGGGCGAACCGCTCACGCGCGGCCGGGTCATCGCGCACGCCATCCGGCTCATGCGGCAGAAGACCTCGCGCGGCTCGATCAACATCAACACCAACGGCTCGCTGCCGCGCATGCTGGAGCTGCTCATCGACGCCGGCCTGGACGCCACGCGCATCTCGCTCAACAGCGCGCACGCGCCGCTCTACGAGGCGTACTACCAGCCCATCAAGTACGGCTGGGCGGAGGTGCACGAGTCGATCGTGCTGGCCAAGAAGCGCGGGCTGTACACGGCGCTCAATCTGCTGACGTTCCCGGGCGTGGTGGACACGGAGGGCGAGGCCGAGGCGCTGTGCGAGCTCGTGGGCAAGGCCAAGGTGGACCAGATCCAGGTGCGCTCGCTGGCCATCGATCCGGCGCAGTATCTGGCCGTCGCCAAGGTCCACGGCGCGGGCGGCAGGCCGCTGGGCATGCGCAAGCTGCTCGCGAACCTCAAGAAAGCGCGCAAGGGCCTCGTCATCGGCAACTTCGCGCGCGGGCTGGAAGAGCGCGCGCCGCTCGGCGCCTGACGCCGGCGTGATCGTTCGCGGCGCGGGCGCGACGTGGCCGCCTGTTTGGCGCCGTGAGTCCGAGGGGTTGTGGTAGTTGTCCGACCTCGAAAGGGGCTCTCTCGCGTGCGTCGACTCAGCCTGCTCATCTGTCTGATTGGTTCGCTCTCCTCGCTGGCGGCCCGCGCCGAGGAGCCGAGCGCGCTCGTGGTCGCCGACACGGGCGGCCTGGGGAACTCGGAGTGGCGCGCGATCCGCGGGCTGACCCTGGCGGAGCTGCGCAAGAAGGGCGCGAACGTGCTCGAGGAGGCCGCGTTCGAGCAGCCGGTCGTGCTCGATCAGCGCACGTACGATGAGGCCAGGCGGCTGGGCGTGAAGAAGCTGTTCGTGCTGCGCATCAGCGGGCGCCTGGGCCAGAAGGTGCCGATGTCGCTCGACGAGATGACGGACCCGCCCGCGGTGGCGTGGTCGGCGAGCATGACGGCGGGCACGCTCGACGACGCGGAGCAGGTGGTGCCGCGGCTCGTGGACGCGGTCTTGAATCACTCGTCGGCCGAGGCCACGGCCGAGCGCAGCACGGTCACCAAGAACGAGGCGCGGCCGTACAACAAGAAGGCCACCGAGAAGTTCTTCTTCGTGGGCCTGCCCATCGGCCTCTTCAAGGACGCGCCGGCGCCGGACAACAACTCCATCATCGGCGGCCTGTCGTTCGCGCTGCAGTGGGAGACGGAGAACTTCCGGCTCGGGCCTGAGGTGCTCTTCGCCTACAAGGGCGGGCGCTATGCGGGCGGCGCGTCGGCGGACCTGGTGTTCCTGCCGCTCAACACCTCGTGGTCGCCGTACATCGGCGCCGGCATCGGCTACTTCGGCGGGTACGACGGCGGCGGCTTCGGCGCCAAGGGCACGGTCGGCGTCGAGACCTTCCGGCTCTACGGGATCCGCCTGAACGTGGGCGTCGAGGTGCTGTTCCCGTTCTACGACTCGACCGCCACCAACACCTACCGGGTCTATCCGCTGGCCCACATCCAGTTCGGATGGTGACCTCGACGCCGGTGAAGCTGGAGCTGCAGAAGGACCTCGCGCGCCACCTGCGCGGCGGGCACCCGTGGGTGTTCAAGAAGGCCATCGAGCGGCTGCCGCAGGGGATCGCGCCAGGCACGGTCATCGACGTGATGGAGCGCGGGAAGTTCGTGTGCCGCGGGTACGCGGACCCGTTCGCGGCCATCGCGGTGCGCGTGCTGACGCGGGACCCGGCGGAGGCGATCGGGCCCTTGTTCTGGCGCAAGCGGATCGCCAAGGCGGTGGCGCTCAGGCGGGCGTTCACGCCGTTCGATCAAGCGGACGTGACCGATGCGTGCCGGCTCGTGCACGGCGAGGGCGACGGGCTGCCGGGCGTGGTGCTCGATCTGTACGGGAAGTTCGCGGTGCTCAAGCTGTACAGCGCGGGGCTCTTGCCGCATCGCGACGCGATCCTGGAGGCGCTGCGTGGCGAGGTGGCGCTCGCGGGCATCTACGGCCGCGATGACGACCTGACGCGCAAGCGCGACGACGACGAGGACGACGTCGGCGATGACGAGGATGAGGCGCCCGCGGCCAAGAAGGAGAAGGGCAAGGTGCTGTGGGGCGAGGCGCCGCCGGATCCGATCGTGATCACCGAGAACGGCGCCAAGATCGCCGTCGACGTGCGCACGGGGCAGAAGACGGGCCTGTTCCTGGATCAGCGCGAGAACCGCCTGCTGCTGCGGCGGTTTTCCAAGGGGCGGCGCGCGATCAACTGCTTCAGCTACACGGGCGGTTTCTCGCTCAACGCGGCCTTGGGCGGCGCGCGCGAGGTGGTGTCCATCGATCGCGACGCGGGCGCCTTGGCGCTGGCGCAGAAGAGCTTCGAGCTGAACGCGCCGCGCGTGGATCCCAGCAAGCACCGCACGGTCTGCAGCGACGTGCTGGAGTTCCTGGGCGCCGAGAAGCAGAAGGGCGCGAAGTGGGACCTCATCGTGCTCGACCCGCCCGCGTACGCGAAGACGCAGAAGGCGGTCCCGGCGGCGCTGGATGGCTACGCGTCGCTGCACCGGGCCGCGCTGCAGCTCATGCCCATCGGCGGCATCCTGGCGACTGCGAGCTGCTCGGCGCGCGTGACGGCCGAGGACTTCACGGCGGCCGTCAAGGAGGCCGCGGGCAAGACGGGCGTGCACCTGCAGCTCTTGGAGGAGCGCCGGCAGGCCCCGGACCATCCCGTGCCGCTCGCGTTCCCCGAAGGCAAGTACCTCAAGTTCCTCGTGTTCAGGCGCGTGGACGAGTAGGGGCCGCGCGATGGTCCTGCCCGGGCAATTCCTCGAGCGCAGCGTGACGGTGCCGAGCGGGGAGCTCTCGCTCGACGGGCTGTTTCACCGAGGCAAGCGGCGGCCCGCGTGCGTGATCGCGGCGCCGCATCCGGCCCTCGGCGGCTCGATGACAGTCCCTGCAATCAACGAGCTCGCCTGGGCCCTCACGCGCGCGGGCCACGCGACCTTGCGCTTCGACTACCGCGGCGTGGGCGCGAGCCAGGGCAAGAGCACGCATGTGGCCTCGCTCACCGAGCTGCCGCCGCGCATCGTGCCCGCGGCGATCACGGGCGAGGTGCAGGACCTCCTGAGCGCGCTCGATCAGCTCCGCGAGTCGGCCTACCTCGAGGGCGACGGCCCGCGCGACGCGCCCGTGTGCGCCATCGGCTACTCGTTCGGCGCCTGTGTCGTGCTGGCCGCCGCGGACGATCCGCGCATCGAGCGCCTGGTGCTGATCGCGCCGCCCACGGAGATCGCGGACCTCGACGCCCTCGCGCGCGTGAAGAAGCCCGTGCTGGCCATCTGCGCGCAGCACGACCCGCTGGTCGATCGCGCGGCGCTGATGAAGCTCTTGGAGCCGCTTGGTGACCAGGCGCGACTGGAGATCGTCGCGCACGCCGACCACTCGTTCCGCCGCGGCATCGTCGAGTTGGGCCGCATCGTGGCCGGCTACCTGCGCGGCACGGGCCCGGCGCAGCAGGCGGTGCGCGTCGAGGCCGAGCGCGAGGAGG
>JAFEBC010000672.1 GCA_018266095.1 Deltaproteobacteria bacterium | reverse complement strand
GAGGATCGCGAGCGGTTCGCCAAGCTGGTCGAGAGCCTGAACCTGCTGCAGCCGCAGAACGGCGTCGCGCGCTCGGCTGAAGAGGCCGTGCGTACGGCGCGCAGCATCGGCTATCCGGTGATGGTGCGGCCCTCGTTCGTGCTCGGCGGGCGCGCGATGGAGGTGGTGCACGACGACGCGCAGCTCATGCGCTACGCCACCGAGGCCGTGCAGGCCAGCGAGTCGCGGCCCATCCTCATCGATCGGTTCCTCAAGGACGCCACCGAGGTCGACGTCGACTGCATCGGCGACGGCGCGGCGTACGTGATCGCGGGCGTGATGGAGCACATCGAGGAGGCCGGCATCCACTCGGGCGACTCCGCGTGTGCGCTGCCGCCGTTCTCTCTGGAGCCGAAGATCATCGCGGAGATCGAGCGGCAGGCCATCCTGCTCGCGAAGTCCTTGCACGTGGTCGGCTGCATGAACGTGCAGTTCGCGGTGCAGGACGGCCGCGTGTACATCCTCGAAGCCAACCCGCGCGCGAGCCGCACGGTGCCGTTCGTGGGCAAGGCGACGGGCATCCCGTGGGCGAAGATCGCGGCGCTCTGCAGCGTGGGCAAGACGCTGGCGGAGCAGGGCGTGACGCACTCGGTGGTCCCCAAGCACCTCTCGGTGAAGGAGGCGGTCTTCCCGTTCCACCGCTTCTCGCGCGCCGACACGATCCTCGGGCCCGAGATGCGCTCGACGGGCGAGGTCATGGGCGTCGACGACTCGTTCCCGCGCGCGTTCGCCAAGGCGCAGATCGCGGCGGGCAACTCGCTGCCGACCAAGGGCCGCGTGTTCGTGAGCGTGCGCGACGAGGACAAGATCGGCATGGCCGACCTCTCTGCGCGCCTCGTGAAGTGCGGCTTCGAGATCGTGGCGACGAGCGGCACCGCGGCGTTCCTGAAGTCCAAGGGCGTGCCGACGACCGCCGTGCGCAAGGTGGCCGAGGGGCGTCCGCACATCGTGGACAAGCTCATCGACAAGGAGATCGACCTGGTCTTCAACACCACCAGCGACCGGCAGGCGATCGAGGACAGCTACACGATCCGCCGCCAGACGCTGATGCACGGGATCCCGTACTTCACGGCGCTGACGTCGATCCGGGCGGCGGTGAGCGCGATCGAGGCGCTGCAGCAGGCGCCGCTCGACGTGAAGCCGATGCAGGAGTACCACGCGGCGCTCAAGCGTCAGTAGGCGCGGCGGACGACGGCACGGGCTGACGCGGACGAGCGCGGGCAGGACCGGGCGGTCAGCGAGCGCGGGCGGACGGCGGAGGTCACCATGGTGCGGGTCGAGCGCAGCGGGCCGGTGGTGACGGTGATCTTGGACCGGCCGCACGCGCGGAACGCGGTCGACCGCGCGACGGCGGATGCGCTCGCCGCGGCCTTCCGGGCCTTCGACGCCGACGAGTCCGCGAGCGTGGCCGTGCTCTGGGGCGCGGGCGGGACGTTCTGCGCGGGCGCGGATCTCAAGGCGATCGCGAGCGGCGATGAGGGCGCGCGCAACCGCCTCGAGCCCGCGGGCGATGGGCCGATGGGGCCGTCGCGGATGCAGCTCAAGAAGCCCGTGATCGCGGCCATCAGCGGGCACGCGGTCGCGGGCGGGCTCGAGCTGGCGGCGTGGTGCGATCTGCGCGTCGCCGAAGAGGATGCCGTGCTGGGCGTGTTCTGCCGTCGCTTCGGGGTGCCGCTCATCGACGGCGGCACGGTGCGGCTGCCGCGGCTCATCGGGCTCTCGCGGGCGCTGGACCTGATCCTGACGGGCCGTCCAGTGTCCGCGCAGGAGGCGCTCGCGTTCGGGCTCGTGAACCGCCTGGTGCCGAAGGGCGAGTCGCGGGCGCAGGCCGAACAGCTCGCGCACGACTTGTCCGCGCTCCCGCAGGCGTGCCTGCGCAGCGATCGGCAGAGCGCGCTCGAGGGCCTGGAGCTCGCGTTCGGTCCGGCGATGGCGCGCGAGTTCGAGCTGGGGCTGCCTTCGCTCGCGCAGGGCGGGCTCGAGGGTGCACAGCGGTTCGCCGGCGGGGCAGGCCGGCACGGGTCCACGTAGCCGTTCGCGCGTCGTTCCGCCCGGGCCGACGCCGCCACCAGGCCTCACGAGAGCGCACCTGATCGCTCGATTGCGCCGTGAACTCGCGCCCTTGACGATGTGGCCGTTGCGCCGGGCCGCGCGTCTCGAAGACTGTGGGTATGACGCTCGGAGCCGTCGCGCTCTTGCTGGTCCCCCTCGCCGCGGTCACGCCGCCGCGTCGTGGGCCCTTGGACGCGCGCATCGTCCGGGTGCTGGCCGAGGTGCAGGCCGAGTGCAGCGACGTCGAGCCGCACGGCTGCAGCGAGTGGGGCCGCCGGTACGAGCTGGGCATCGGCGTGAAGGCGGACCACGAGATCTCGCTCGCGCTCTATCAGGTGGGCTGCGCCGGTGGCGACGGGCTGTCGTGCCTCGTGCTCGGCTGGCGCCATTGGGCCGGCGACGGCGTCGGGCGCGACGTGCCGATGTCGGTCTCCCTCAATGTGCAAGCGTGCGACCTCGGCATCGCCGTGGGTTGCTTGAACGCCGCGACCACGCTCGAGCAGTCGGCGCCGCCCGTGCGCGACCTGAGCCGCGCCGCCGAGCTCTTCGAGAAGGCCTGCAACGCGCAGTCGGGGCTCGGCTGCCTCCGGTTCGCGCAGCTCCTCGAGCACCAGCACCTCACCGATGACGTGCGGCCGCGGTATCTGCGGGCGCGCGCGTGCCAGTTGGGTCGCAAGGACGCGTGCGAGCGGCGGAGCGAGCGCGAGTCGGAGCAGGCGCCGCGGCCAAAGCGTCCGTGAAGTGAGGTGAGGGGGTGCTGGGGCGACGATTCAACGCAGAGGCGCAGAAGCGTTGAGACACGCGGAGTTTGTTTGGTGGCAGCCTGATGCGGGCGTGCACGGCCGACTGGATCGAAGCTCCCGCAAGAGACGATCCTCTCATTGCGCCTTGGTTTCAGGCGCGGTATTGCGCTCCGCGACGCTCGCATGCGTCCACCAAAGCCCTTGGGAGTCCAAGCGCTGGAGGCTCGAAAGATGACCCGCCTGTTCTCGTCGCTCGCCGCTCTCGTGCTGCTCGCCGCTGCTGCGCCCGCGTTCGCCGGCGAGGAGCACACCAAGGCCGACTGTCAGGCGCTCTCGGCCAAGGACGGCTCGCGCTCGGCGTGCGTGCACTGCGTCTCGCGCAAGGTCAAGAGCCACTATCTCGACGATCAGCCCGCCGGCAGCCGCTGCCACGCGGACGGCGAGCCGGTGCTCACCAAGAAGCCCGCGACCACGCCTGCGCCGGTCACGACCACGCCGAAGAAGTAGCCGCCCGCCCAGCGAGCCGCACCGCATCGGGGCCTGCCGGTGTCAGACCGTCAGCGACCGCCAGGGCTTCCGAGTTCAGGTGTTCCGAAGGATCAGCGCCTCGAGCAGCGCCTTCTGGACGTGCATGCGGTTCTCGGCCTCGTCGAGCACCGCGCTCTGCGGGCCGTCGATCACGCTGGCCGTGACCTCCTCGCCGCGGTGCGCGGGGAGGCAGTGCAGGAAGATCGCGCCCGGACGCGCCAGCTTCATCAGCCGGTCGTCCACGCAGCACCCCGCGAAGGCCTGGATGCGGGCCTCCTTCTCCTTCTCCTGCCCCATGCTCATCCACACGTCAGTCGTGACCACGTCGGCGCCGGCGCAGG
>JAFEBC010000671.1 GCA_018266095.1 Deltaproteobacteria bacterium | reverse complement strand
GGTTCGCTATCGCACGGCCATGGGCTCACTTCGCGAGTCGCTCGCCTGCCTCGAGCTGGCTCAGGCCTGGGGCTACATCGAGCCCGTCAGCGATGACCTGCGCGCTCGGTTCACTCAGGTCGGCGGCACGCTGCACCGCTGCGTCTCGCCGCGCTAGCTGCTGCAAGAGCCGGGCGGTCGCACGGGCCGCCCGGCTCTGCTGTGCTCAGCGCACCACGTTGATGAGCGTGGCCTTGATCTTCTCGAACCGGTCTCGCGGCCCGGCCTCCAGCGGCGCGAGCTCTCCGAGCGCAACCCCGACCTCCACGCACGCCAGCGCCTCACGCAGCGACCCGAGCGCCGTGCGGTACCGCAGATTGCGGTTCCCGCCCGAGAGCATCGCGCCCTCCGCGAGATTCAGCGGCACCGAGCACAACGCCCGCTTCATCTGGTCAGCCAGATTCGCATCCCGTGCCGCAAGCTCCGCCAACACCGGCCGTAGCTCCCGCACCAACTCGATCACATCGCCGTAAATCCGCAGCATCCCCGACCTCGAAGTGTGCCCGCCGCACCATTGCGAAGGACAACCTCGTCCGGCGCGGGACTCCTGGGTGGGTCAAGGCTGCGAAACGGAGCGGAACGAAGTGAAGCGCAGTGGAGCACGGCTGCGCCAGCAGCCGCTGCGGCCTTGAGGCACCCAGGAGTCCCGCGCCACAATCGAGTCCCCGAGCAGCGCCTAGAACGCGTTGACAGCGCGGCCCCAAGGCCCGCGCGGAGACGCCGGAAACATCAGGCGACCACCGAACTCCCGCTCGACCACCACCCCAACGCCGGTCGCAGCTCCGCTCCACCTGCGCGAATGCGCATCTCCCCACGCCTTCGAGTGGCGCGCTACCCGCGTCCCCGTTACGCGCCCCGCGTTGGCGTTGGCGTTGGCGTTGGCGTTGGCGTTGGCGTTGGCGTTGGCGTTGGCGTTGGCGTTGGCGTTCGCGTTGGCGTTCGCGTGCCCGCTAGTCCGTCTCGTCCGTCGTAATCGGGATCGTCATCATCCCTTCCGCCCCGCGCACCGCGCTCGGCATCGCCTCCGCCACCGTCGGCTCATCCGCCAGCTCCTTCACGCCCGACGTCTTCGCGCGCGGCGGCTCGACCTGGCCCTGCGCCGGCGCGCGGTCGGCCCAGCGCGCCACCATCTCCTTCACGAAATCCAGCGGCAGCGCGGGTGCGAAGTTCCCGTTCGCGCCCTCCATGTCGCGGGCCATGCACATCGAGTTCAAGATGGCCTCCTCCGTCGCCTCGATGGCCGCCTCGTAGAGCGGGTCGAGGCGCGGATCGAGCAGCATCTTCATCCGGTAGATCATCTTCTGCGACTCGCGCGGCACCGTGTTCGCCGTCGAGAACGCGAGGATGATCTCGCCCGACCCGTGCGCCGCGATCGATCCCGCGCGGCCCACGCCCAGCGCCACGCGCTTGCTGATACGGCCGAGCTGGTGCGTCGAGAGCGGCGCATCGGGGGCCACCACCGCGATGATCGACCCGTAATTGTTCACGCGCGACGCGATCTTCTGATAGCGCGCCTCGAGCAGTGGCCCGATGGGGAACCCGCCCACGCGCAGGTCGCGGCGGCGGCCGAAGTTGTTCATCACCAGCACACCGACGGTGAACCCGCCCAGGCTGTCCGGGAGCTTGCGGCTCGAGGTGCCGATGCCCGACTTGAAGTCGCAGCAGATCATCCCCGTGCCGCCGCCGACCGAGCCCTCGGGCACGGGTCCGCTCGCGGCCGTGCTCAGCGCTTCGAACACGTTGTTCGCGTGCACGTGGCGGCCCGCGGCGTCGTTGAGCCACGAATCGTCGCACTCGCCCACGAGCGGGATCAGCACGTCGTGCTCGGCGCCGATGCCCGGGAAGCGCTCGACCATCCACTGCACGGCCGCGTCGCTGACCTGGCCCACCGAGAGCGTGTTCGTCAGGAAGATGGGCGTCTCGATGAGGCCCCACTCCATCAACTGCGTGAAGCCCGACACCTCGCCCGCGCCGTTGAGCACGAAGCCGCCGCCGACCACGCGCTGCTCGAAGATGTTCTTCTCGTTCGGCAGGATCGCCGTCACGCCCGTGCGCACCGGGCCCTTGCCGCGCTTGAGCGGGCCCGCGCCGCGGATGATGGTCGAGTGGCCGACCTGCACGCCCTCGACGTCGGTGATGGCGTTCCAGCGGCCCGGCTTGAAGCGGCCGAGGTCGAGGCCGAGGTCGCGTGCGCGGACGCGGGGTTCGTTGGAGCGAGGCTGCGAGTGGGGACGCGGGGCGGTCACGCCGATGGTGTAACCCGACGAAGGTCCGGGCGCGAGAATGTGGACCGAATTGCCGCGGCTAGCTCGACCCCGGCTCCCGCTCGCCGCCGATGCTCGCGATGGGCGGCGGCGGCATCGACACCGGCGCGCTCGGCACCGCCACCAGCACCGGCCCGCTCGGCCCCACCAGCGGACGCCCCTCCGTCTTCCGCTCGCGCTCGCGCTCCTTGTAGCGGCGAATCGCCCCGCTCAGGATCTCATTGATGAGCGCGCCGTACTCGATCCCCGCCGCCTTGCTGATGAGCACCAAATCACTCCACCCCGGCGTCAGGCCCGGCAGCGGATTGCACTCGAGGAAGTACACCTTCCCCTGCGCGTCCATGCGGAAATCCACGCGCGCAACATCTCTGCAGCCCAGCGCCATGAAGCACTCGCGCGCCGCTTTCTCCAGCGACTTGAGCTGCGCGGGCTCCAGCACCGCGGGCACGTCGTAGCGGATCTGCTTGGACCAGTCCTGCTTGGCCTCGAACGAATAGATGGGCCGCGTGTCGTTCTTGTCGAGGAAGACGATCTCCATCGGCGGCAACACCTTGGGCCGCCGCTCGCCGAGCAGGCCCACCGTGAACTCGCGCCCGCCGATGTACTCCTCGATCAGCGCCGGCTGGTCGTACTTCGCGATCATCTCGCGCGCCGCCTCGCGCAGCTCGGCCTCGTTCTCGACCACGCTGGCCTTGTGCACGCCCTTGCTCGACCCTTCAGCCACGGGCTTGACGATGAGCGGGAACTGACAGTCGCGCGCGAGCCGCTCCTTGCCGGTCGACATGACGAAGAAGTCGGGCGTGAGGATCCCGTGCTGCCGCACGATGCGCTTGGCGAGCGCCTTGTCGAGCGCGATGGACATGGTCGCCGGGTCGCTGCCCGAGTAGGGAATGTCGAGCAGCTCGAGCAGCGCGGGCACCTGGCTCTCGCGCGCGCGGCCCTTGATGCCCTCGGCCATGTTGAACACGAGGTCGACGGGGCTCGACGCGAGCACGCTCATCAAGTCGCTGTTCGCCTCCAGGTCGATCACCTCGTGCCCCGCGCTGGCGATGGCCTCGCGGATCGCCTGCAGCGTGGCCGGCGTGTCGTACTCGGCCTCCTCGTCCTTCTTGCCGTCCATGTCCGGCTTGATGCGCTTGACGTTGAACGTGAACCCCACGCGCAGCGGGCCCTTGCGCGGCGGCTTGCTCTTGGCCTTCTTGGGATCGTGGATGCCCCAGCGCGACACCGCGCTCTCGATGACCTTGGCCAGCACCGCGTCGAAGTGCAGGCCCTCCAGCTCGGCCGCCGCGTAGATGCCCGCGCCCGGCTCCAGCGACGGCAGCGCGTTGATCTCGATGAAGTAGACCTGCCCGTCCTCGGCCACGCGGAAGTCGATGCGCCCCAGGTCGCGCAGGCCCAGCGCCTTGTACGTCTTGCGCGCCATCTCCTGCGCGCGCTCCAGCACGTGCTGCGGCTGCTGCGCGGGGCAGCGCACGTTGACGCTCATGTAGTCGACGGACTTGAGGTCGTAGTCGTAGATGCGCCACTTGCGCTTCTGCCACTCCTTGTCGTCGATGACGTACTCGACGGGCGTGAGCACGCCGCCCGTGTTCGGCGCGCCCTTTTCGAGGAATGCCACGGTGAGATCCGTGCCCGGAATGAACTCCTCGATGAGCACGCCCGCGGGGAAGCGCGCCAATTGCTTCTCGACCAGCGCCTTGAGCTTGTGCTTGTCCTCGACGATCGAGTCCTGCGTGATGCCCTTGGACGAGCCCTCGAAGTTCGGCTTCACGATCACGGGCCAACGCCAGCCGTCGAGCTTCAGGTCGGAGAGCTCCTCGAGGAACTGGCCCTTGGGCGAGATGACGCCGTGCTCGCGCAGCATCAACTTCGTCAGCGATTTGTCGAGCGTGACGGCGAGCACCCACGCGTCTTAGCCCGTGTACGGGAAGCCCAACTCGTCGAAGAGCGCGGGATAGAACGCCTCGCGGAAGCGGCCGCGGCGGCCCTCGGCGGTGTTGAACACGAGGTCGGGCGCGAAGGCCTCCAGGCGCGCGGCCGTGCGCGAGGCCGGGCCGGACACCTCGAGGCGCTCCACGCGATGCCCGAGGCGCTCCAGGCCCGCCGTCAGCGCGTCGATCGTCTCGCGCGTGTCGAACTCGGCCTCCTCTTCGGAGTCGGTGAGCTTGAGATTGTGCGTCAGTGCGAGGCGCATGTGGTGTCCCCTCGGGAGTTCGTGCGCGCGGCCCGCGACCCTGGCGCGGCGAGCCTGGCGGCCTTGTGCGACGGAACGGTGTAGGCGGCGGCCCTTGCGGCGCGTCCGCGATCGGTCAACTCCAGCGGCAGCGCGAGCGACGCGTCGACCACCTGCGTGCCCGCGAGCAAGTCGCCGAAGCGCCTGCGGCCCAGATCCTTGCGCAGCGGCGCCAACGCGATGAGCGCCTCGAACACGCACACCAGCGCCAGCGTCGCCAGGGCCATCGGCAGCGTCCCGAGCCCGTCCAGGCGCGCCTGGAGCGTCTGCGGCGCGAAGGCGGGCCACAGCGCGATGAGGAAGACGGCGTTGCGCACCATCGAGGCCCACGCACCCGCGGGCCGCCGCGTGGCCAGCACGATCGTGCGCAAGCCGAACAGACGCTTTCCAGGAGACCGGCCCGGCCCCGCGACAGCATCGCACGCGAGCAGGAGGGCCGCGGTGGACGTCCACGCCGCGCGCGGATGGCCGTGCAGCGACAAGATCAGCGGCGACACGCAGAGCGCGAGATCGACGACGCGCGCGCACGCACGCCGCCACACCTCGGCCGGTGGCACCGCGTTCGGACTCGGAGGTTCCGAGGACTCGCTCAAGCCCCTTCGCTCCCTTCCGCTTCGGCCGCGACCTCGATGGGCCGCGTGAACAAGACGAACGCCATCGCCGGGCGCTTCGACGACTCGCGCATGGCGAACTGGATGCCCTCGAAGGTCCACCCCTGCGGCACGAACTCGTTGATGATCGCCTCGAGGCTCTCGTCGGTGACGGACGAGGTCTCGACCACCTTGAAGCGCACCTCGCGCTTGCTCGCGGGGATTCTGGCGCCGGGGCTGGGCGAGTCAAGCGACATGGGCGTGACCTCGAGGTCAGGCGAGCCAGCGGGCGGCGTCGAGCGCGCTGTAGGTGAGGATGACGTCGGCGCCCGCGCGCTTCATCCCGAGGAGGATCTCGAGCCCCACGCGCTGCTCGTCGATCCAGCCGTTCTGCGCCGCGGCCTTGAGCATCGCGTACTCGCCGCTCACGTTGTAGCAGGCCACGGGCCGGTCGCTCATCGCCTTCACCTCGCGGATCACGTCGAGGTACGCCATCGCGGGCTTCACCATGATCATGTCCGCGCCCTCCTCGAGGTCGAGCCGGGCCTCGCGCCGCGCCTCGCGCAGGTTCGCGGGATCCATCTGGTAGGACTTGCGGTCGCCCTCCTTCGGCGCGCTCTGGGCGGCCTCGCGGAACGGGCCGTAGAACCCGCTGGCGAACTTCACCGCGTAGGCCAGGATGGCGATGTCGTCGAGGTGCCGCTCGTCGAGCGCGCGGCGGATGGCCCCGATGCGCCCGTCCATCATGTCCGAGGGCGCGATGAGGTCGGCGCCCGCCTGCGCATACGCGATCGCGGCGCGCGCGAGGAGCGGCAGCGTCTGGTCGTTCGCCACCGTGACGTGCCCGCGCGCATCGCGCTCCAGCGGCCCGCAGTGCCCGTGATCCGTGTACTCGCAGAGGCAGACATCCGCCGCCAGCACCAGCTCCGGCTGCGCGTCCTTGATGGCCTTGAGCGCCGTGCACACGGGCCCGTTCGGATCCCACGCGCTCGTCCCCGCGGCGTCCTTCGTGTCCGGCAGGCCGAAGAGGATGAGCGACTTCACGCCCAGGCCGTACGCCTCCTTGGCCGCCGCCACCGCGTGGTCCACGGACAGATTGAACACGCCCGGCATCTACGAGATCGGCTTCTTCACGTCCCGCCCGCTCTGCACGAACAGCGGGTACATGAAGTCGTCGGGCGCGAGGTGCGTCTCGCGGACCATCGCGCGCAGGCTCTCGTTGCGCCGCAGCCGGCGCGGACGCTCGTGGGGGAACATCGGCTACCTCTTGAAGCGCACGCCGAGCGTGAGCTGGAACTCGCGGTCCTCGATGAGCAGCGCCTGTGTGGGGTTGGCGTTGCCGAGGATCGTCGACTGCGTGAAGGCGGAGTGCCAGCGCGTGAACTCGAAGCCCACGTCGGTGGACACGTTGCGGGTGATGTCGAACGAGAGCTGCAGGCGGGCCTTGATCTCGCTGGCGTCGGACAATTCGCCGAGGTTGGCCTGCGCGAAGTAGGGCACCGAGGTGAGGGCCACTTCGCCGAAGAGGATGAGCGTGCACGAGGGCAGCACGCGGAACTCGAACTCGCTGTTGGCCACCGCGCCGAGCACGCCGATGGTGGGCGCGCCGCCCGTGGGCCGGCCCCACTGGTAGCGGGTGATGGCGCCGATGGAGCCGAGCACGTTGAAGAAGGAGGACACCTTGGTGGACGAGCCCACGGTGGCGCGCAGGGTGAAGTCCGCGCCGTCGGAGCCGATGTTGGTGCGCTCGGTGTCGGTCTGGAACTGGCCGCCTTCGGCCTCCAGGCGTCCCACGAAGGGCGACAGGTCCTGGAAGAGGTGCGTGTAGCGCACGAGCAGACGCAGCGGCTGGAACTTGTCGGAGCCGAAGCGGCTGCCGGAGCCGTCGTCGACGCGCACCGAGAGGATGGTCGGCTTCCAGGCGATGAGGAAGCCCACCGGCACGGGCGGCGGGATGGGGATCGGCGTCTCGGTGAAGTCGTCTGGGTTGCCGACGTCGGCCCTGCCGTTGCCCGCGAGCCTGGAGGGGGCGGCGGCCTGCGGGGTCGAGGTGGACGCGCTGCTTGGAGCGGAGCCCGGCGCGCCGGCCGCGGGGGCGGTCACTCCAGCGGCCGCGGGGGCAGGCGCAGGGGCGGCTTCGGCCTTGCGCGCACCAGACGCCTCGGCGGCGGTCGGCGCCGCGGGCGTCTCGGCGGTTGCGGCGAGCGAGAACGAGAGCGCACACGCGAGCGCGGCGCAGGCAGGGAGGCGAAGGCCAGAGCGAGGGAAGGCCATTGACCGGCAACGATAGCGGAGATCGCCCCGCCGCGCCCGTGCGATCGTCAAGTCCGGTAGCTCCCTTGCGCGCGGATGGCCTGCAGCACCGCTCGCGGGACCAGCCGATGCGCATCGTTGCCCTCGCGCAGGCGCTGCCGCACCTCGGTGGACGACACCTCCGGCAACAGCGCCGCGCCGTCCCCGCGCTCGTGCCCCTGCCGCTGGATCTCGATGATGCGCGCGAGCTCCTCGATGCGCTCGAAGCGCTTCCACAGGTGCTTCTCGTTGAGCAGATCCGAGCCCATCACCAGCGCCCACTTCACCTCGGGCCGCTGCGCGTGCAGGTGCTCGAGCAGGTCCACCGTGCGCCCCTCCCCGCGCAGCTCGGCCTCGACCAGCGAGACCTTCGCGCGCGCAAGGCCCGCCGAATCGATGGCGCGCTGACAGAGCTCGACGCGCTGCTCGAAGGTGGCCGTGAGCTGCTTGGCGAGCGGGTGTCCGAAGACGGGCAGCATCCACAATTCATCGACGGGCTCGGTGGCGAGGACGTACGCCATCGCCAGCACATGGCCGACGTGCGGGGGGTCGAAGCTGCCGCCGAAGAGGGCGATCTCCATGAAAGAGATCGTACGCGCACACGTACGCCAACGCCAACGCCACCCCCCAGGGGGCCCCGCTTCGGTTGCGCCTGCGGCGCGTCGATCAGCTCTCGACGCCAACGCCTACGCCTACGCCAACGCCTACGCCAACGCCTACGCCTACGCCAACGCCTACGCCTACGCCAACGCCTACGCCAACGCCAACGCCGCTAGTACAGCAGCGCCCGCTCCCGCCGCTTCACGTACACCGCGCGCTCCGCATCCCACAGCGCACACAGCTCGCTGACGCCCTTCCCCGCCTCCACACCCTCGCGGAACCGCGCATCCCCCGCGAGCAGGTCGATGGCCGGGATCGTGTCCACGAACTCGTACCGCTCGGTGCGCCACTTGAACTGCGCCTCATCCTGCGCCCGCGCGTGCACGACGATCGCCACCCCCAGCCGCACCGCATCGATCGCCTGCGGCTCGACGACATGGAGCTGCACGCCATGACAGCGCGCGCCCTTGTGCTTGTCCCACGTCGGCGTGAACGCGCACGGCCGCACGCGCACGCCGGGGAGATGCTCGGACTCCAAGGCTTGCGCCAGCTTCACCCCGTCGAGCCACGGCGCGCCCAACAGCTCGAACGGGCGCGTGGTGCCGCGGCCCTCGGACAGGTTCGTGCCCTCGAGCAGACACAGGCCTGGATAGACCAGCGCGGTGTCCAGCGTGGGCATGTTCGGCGACGGCATCACCCACGGCAGCTCGCGCGGGTAGAGCGTGGCGCGCGACCAGTCCTCCATCGCCACCACCGTCAGCTCACATCCGAGGCCGAAGCCGCCGTCGCGCACGGGCGCATTCAAGAGCCGCGCGCACTCACCCGCGGTGAGCCCGTGCCGCGCCGCGATGGGCCAGAGGCCGACGAAGCTCTCGTAGCCCGGGTGCACCACGCCGCCCTCGAGCGCCACGCCGCCGATGGGGTTGGGCCGGTCGAGCACCACGAACTTGAGGCCATGCTTCGCCGCCGCCTGCATGGCGAGGCCCATGGTCGCGAGGTACGTGTAGTAGCGGCTGCCCACGTCCTGGATGTCGAACACCAGCGCGTCGAGCCCGCGCAAGCTCTCGGTGGTGGGCGTGAGCGACGCGAAGTCCTTGCCGTAGAGCGAGTGCGCCGGCAGCCGCGTGACCGGATCGACGGCCGCGCCGATCTCCTCCAGATACTGCACGTCGCCGCGCACGCCATGCTCGGGGCCGAAGAGCGCGCGCAGGTCCACGCCGTGCTCGCGGCCGGGCCCGTGCAGCAAATCCGCGAGGTGCCGGTAGCCGCGGTCCACGCTCGTCGGATTCAGGATGGCGCCCACGCGCAGGCCCTTGAGCGGCGCGCACTTCGACTCCAGCAACACCTCGATGCCGAGCTTGGTCACGAGTCACTTCCCCAGCAGATCATTGGCGCTCTTCGCGCGCTCCTTGGGCGGCTCCGGCGGCTTCGGCGGCGCAGGCCTCTCCACCGGCGCGGGCCGCTCCACCACCTTGCGCGAGCCCGGCGGCGCGAGGTCGAAGCGCAGCACGATCGAGCCCGCCTGCTTCGGATACGAGCCCTCCTTCATCCACGCCACGAGGCCCGTGGTCAGGTCCTTGTCGCCCAGCTCGTCCTCCACCACCTCGACCGCGTCCGCCCCGCCGCCCGCGCCCGTGCGCAAGCGCAGCGCCAGCTTCCCGCGCAGCTCAGGGCTCTCGTTGCGCTTCACCTCGTACATGTGCGTGAGCTGCCTCTGCACCAGCGCGTAGACCTGCTGTTGGTTCTTCGCCACCAGCCGCTCCGCCGGCACCATCAGGCGGTTGCGCAGCTCCGTCGCCTCGTTGCGCGCGCGCTCGGGCGCGTTCTTGGCCTCGGGATACGCGGTGCCCTCCGCCGCCTCCTGCAGCTCCTCCAACTCGGCCACGCGATCGCCCTTCTCAGCGAAGCGGAACGCCAGCGCCAGGTGCGCCCCCGCGTCCTTCGGATCGAGCCCGAGCAGCGCGTGCGCCTGCTCCTCCATGCCCGCCGAATCGCGCGCCGCCGAGCGCAGATTGAAGAGGCGCACGATGGTCGCCCGATCCTTCGGATCCACGCGCCGCAGCCGCTTCAAGGCCTTCTCCTCGGCCTCGCGATCGCCCTGCGCGCGATACGCCGCCGCGAGCTGCTGCAGGGACTCCTTGCTGCCGTCCCCGAGCGCGATGGCCGTCTCCAGCGCCTGCGCCTCGCCCGCGTGATCGCCCGCCGCGCGCCGC
>JAFEBC010000670.1 GCA_018266095.1 Deltaproteobacteria bacterium | reverse complement strand
TCGATCTCTTCCTCGGGATGGTCCACGCGGAAGGCGCCGATGGCCGCGATGAGCTGCCCGCGGAAGCTCTTCTTGTCCTCGCCGCCCGCCGACAGATAGCCCTCGACGCGCGCCATCATCTCGTCGTCGGGCCGCTCGAAGTCGCTCGTCAGCTTGTTGAGCAGCTTCTCGCCGCGCACCCACGCCACCGCGTGCTGCAGGTAGCGATCGAACAGCTCCCGATATTGCTTCTCGCTCGCCAGCCCGCACGCCTCGCGGACCTCCTCGTCCACGGCGTCGAGCCAGCGATTCTCCACCACGCCGATGAAGGCCTCGGGATCGTGGAAGCCGTCGACCACCTCCTGCTGCAGGAACTCGTAGGTCGACTTGTCCTTCACCAGCGCGCGCAGCTCCTCGAGCACGCCCTGCACCGAGAGGCACTTGTGGTGCGGGTTCTGCACCGCGTTGGCCAGCGCCGTCTTGATCTCGCGCGCCGACGCGCCCCAGCGCCCCTCGTAGTTGGGGAACACGTCCGACTCGGCCCACAGCTCCGGCAGCATGCGCCGCAGCTCCTTGGCGCGCTGCGAATCCAGCCGCGTGGGCACCTCGTTGTGGTCGTAGAGGATGAGCTTCTCCATCGGCGTCAGCGACTCGATGAGCTTCTTCTGGTCGCCCTTGTACCCGTCGCCGAGCGGCTTCTTCAGGCGCGTCAGCACCGCCCACATCGCCGCCACCCGGGCCGCGTGCGGCGCCACGTGCTTGCCGATGCCGCCCCGCAGGGTCTCCTCGTACACGCGCGTCTCCTCGCTCATCAGGCGCAAGTACGGCACGCGCACGAGCTCGATGCGGCCCTTGAACGAGGGGAAGTCCGGCATCTCCTTGAAGGCAGAGAGGTGCTTCTCGTTGGAGCTGGCGATGAAGACGCAGTCCAAGTGCAGCAGGAAGTGCTGCAGCCGCGCCACGCCCGTCTCCACGGTGCCGAGCAGGTACTTGTAGTGCTCGAGCGGCCGCTTGAGCAGGTCGGCGAACTCGATGACGCCGCGGTTCGCGGACACGAGCGGGCCGAAGGGCTCGAACAAGGTCAGGTTCTGCAGCGCCGCCGGCAGCGAGCCGTGCGACTTGTCCTGTGTCACCTGTCGATAATCTGCGTCGATGGAGAGCTGCGGCTCCACGGTCACCGCCGCCTGCAGATAGCGCCGCGCGACGAAGAAGCGCTCGACCTGCACGTGCTTCAAGACCTGGAGCAGGTCGCCGTCGTAGGTCTGCAAGAGCGCGCTCTGGATCTGCCGGCAGCGGTGGCACAGCTCGCCCTCGAGCAGCGAGAGCGGGATCGGGAAGTCCCCGTCCGGCTTGACGAGCTCGTTCAGGAGCTGCTCGCGCTCGGCCCGCGGCAAGAGCAGCAGCGGATGGTCCTTGCTCTCGCACCCGATGCGCGCGTCGATCTGGTCGAACTCGAGGTGGGCGAAGGTCGCGAGCTGCCCGGTGGAGGTGGCGCCCTCGCCGAAGCCGATGTTGCCCTTGACCAGCTTCTCCGAGGGGAAGATCCAGGCGAAGCGGTACAGCGCGCCCTCGTCCCGGTGCGAGTAGTCCTCGAGCCCGCGCAAGAGCGCCGCCACCAGCGACGACTTCGCCGAGCCGTTGGGCCCGTGCAAGAGCACCAGCTTGTCCACCCGCCCGCGGCGCACGAACGTGGTCAGGATGCGATAGAGCGCGTTCTGCACCTCCTCGTTCCCGAAGACGGGCGTCCCGGAGTCACCCTCGCTGGTCGCCGCGCGGCCCTCCACTGCGTCGAACGGCCGGTCGAACAGCTTGAACCGCCGCATCGGGCCGCCGGGTCTCTGGACCTCCTCGGTGCCGTAGAAGTCGAGACAATCGCGCAGATACCGCGCGCTCCCGCGAGCCTGGGCCCTGGGCCGCTCGCTGAAGATCTCGAACCATTCCTGGAACGACAAGAGCGACCGGTCGTCGGCAAACGAACGCCGGACCCGGTCACCCACCTTCTGCAAGTAGCGTAGGGAGTCCACCGTGCTACTCTACTCCCGTGAGCAAGATCATCGGAATCGACCTCGGCACCACCAACTCGTGTGCCGCGATCGTAGAGAACGGCGGAGTCAAGCTCATCCCCTACAAGGGCGGTGAGTTCATCATCCCCTCCATCTTCGCGATCGACGACAAGGGCAACGAGCTCATCGGCCACGAGGCCAAGCGCCAGTGGCAGCTCAACCCGCGCAACACCGTGTACGCCAGCAAGCGCCTCATCGGCCGCTCGTTCGCGTCCGATGTCGTCGAGCTGATGCAGAGCACGGTCGCGTACAAGATGAAGCCGGGCGAACGCAACGACGTGCTCCTGGACGTCGGCACCAAGAACTTCCGCCTGGCCGAGGTGTCCGCGAAGATCCTGAACAAGATCCGCGGCGTCGCGCAGGACTATCTGCAAGAGAAGGTCACGCGCGCGGTCGTGACCGTGCCCGCGTACTTCACCGATCGCCAGCGTCAGGCCGTGAAGGACGCCGGCAAGATGATCCAGCTCGAGGTCGTGCGCATCATCAACGAGCCCACCGCGGCCGCGCTCGCGTACGGCATCGGGAAGAACCTGAATGAAACGGTCGTGATCTACGACCTCGGCGGCGGCACGTTCGACGTGTCCATCATCGAGATCCGCGACCGCGTCTTCGAGGTGAAGGCCACGGGCGGCGACATCTTCCTCGGCGGCCTCGACTTCGATCAGACCATGATCGACTACGTGCTGCGCGACTTCGCCAGCAAGTACGGCATCGATCTCGCGACTGATCCGGTGGCCATGCAGCGCATCAAGGACCTGGCCGAGCGCACCAAGATCGACCTCTCTGCGCGCGAGTCGGCGCCGTTCAGCGTGCCGTTCGTGACCATGACGCCGCAGGGCCAGCCGCTCAACATCGACTTCACCTTCACGCGCAAGATGCTGGAGGAGATGACGACGCCGCTGGTGGACCGCTCGCTGGAGATCCTGCAGCGCGTGATGACCGACGCGGGCATGACGCCGGATCGCTGCGACGAGCTGCTCCTGGTCGGCGGGCAGACGCGCATGCCGATCGTGCAGAAGCGGCTGTCGGCGTTCTTCGGCAAGCCGCCCAGCAAGGGCGTGCACCCGGACGAGGCGGTGGCCATCGGCGCCGCGCTCTACGCCAACTCGCTCGAGGACAACTCGAACCTGCGCCTGCAGCTCCTCGACGTGATCCCGATGGCCATCGGCCTCGAGCGCGCGGGCGGCGAGTTCCACGTGGTGTTCCCGCGCAACGCGGCCATCCCCAACGCGAAGGCCATCGAGGCCACCACGAGCTACGACGGCCAGACCGAGGTGGCGATGCGCATCTACCAGGGCGACAACCCCACGGTGGCGCACAACGAGCTCCTCGGTGACTTCCTCTTCTCGGGCCTGCGCCCGGGGCCGGCGGGCACGGCGCGCCTGGAGATCACCTTCCAGGTCAGCATCGAGGGCATCCTCACCATGTCCTCGCGCGACCTCGACACGGGCAAGCAGATGAAGACCACCGTGCGAGTCACGCAGCACTGAGAGATCGCGGGGCAGCAGCGTGCAGACCGACGCCACAGCCGCCCCCAAGTCAGACGCGCTGGAGGCCTGGCGCCTCGCTTCGCTCGTTCGCGTCATGCGCGTGGCCGCCATCGTCGGCCTGCCCGTCGCGCTGCTCTCGGCCTGGAACGACCGCGCCTTCGGCCTCGCGTACTGGCTCTCGCCGCTCCTGTGGTTCGGCGGCTACGTGGTGCTCGGAATCTGGCCCGGCGAGGCCTCTCGCATGCGCGAGCGCGCGTTCTTCCTCATCTCTGCCCTCGGCGCGGGCACCTCGTGGATCCTCAAGGGCTACCTGCTGGACGCGGGCGTCATCTCCATCGCCATCGTCGCCATCGCCGCGCTGCTCTCGGGCCGCGCCATGTCGCTTGCCATGCTGGCCATCTTGATGACCGAGGCCACCGTCGCCGCGTGGCTGCACAGCACGGGGACCTTGGTGTCACCTGGACACTTAGCCCTGGGCGGCCGCAGCGCCAGCAACTGGGCCAGCGGGCTCGCCTCGCTCCTCGTCTCGGCCGCGGCCATCGCCGTCACCATCGACCTCATCGTGCGCCGCCTCGAGGGCGCGCGTCAGGCCGCCGAGGACTCCGCCACCGAGCTGCGCAAGCTGTCGAGCGAGCTCGAGCAGCGCGTGGACGAGCGCACCCGCGAGCTCTCCGAGGCCGTGCAGGAGTTGGAGCAGTTCACGAGCTCGGTGTCGCACGACCTGCGCGCGCCGCTGCGTCACATCGCCGGCTTCTCCGAGGCGCTCGACGAGGCCGCGGGCCACACGCTCGACGGC
>JAFEBC010000066.1 GCA_018266095.1 Deltaproteobacteria bacterium | reverse complement strand
TCGTCCTTGATGGCCGGCGGCTGCCCGCGTTCGCGCGCGAGCTGCAGCGCCAGGAGCGCGTCGCGCAGCACGATGGCGTGGTACTGCGCCGAACGCTCCGCAAAGCCGCCGTCGGGGAGCACCTGCGCCTTGAGCTCGCGCTCGAGCAGCACCGTGCCCGCGTGCAGGGCCTCGAGCATCCCCGAGCCCGTGAGCATCGAGCCGCCCGCGACCAGCGCCGCCGCGTCGCAGAGCAGGTGATTGCCGCGCAGGTGCAGCTCGAGGTGGTTGAGCAGGTGCGTGAGCTGGACCTGCAGCCGCGGGGCCATCACCGCGTTGAGCTTGGGCTCCAGCGCCGCCGCCTCGGACCAGTTGAGGATGCGCCGCGCGGTCGGGTACGGCTCCCAGCCATCGCCGGCCTCGGGCGGCACGTCCATCGCCCAGCCCTCGATGAGCTCCTTGGCCGCCGCCACCCACGGACCCTGAGGATCCTCGACCGCCATCACCGCCAGCGACACGAGCTCGCTGTGGTAGTGCCGCTCGTAGCGCCACAGCTTCACCTTGTGCCACGCGCGCCAGTCCGCGTTCTCGCCGAGATCGTTCAGGTACTCGACCCGCCCGCGCTGCCACAGCTCGGCCACCGCCCTGTGCCGCGCGACCGCGTCCGGCGGCGGCGGCGCGAGCCGCACCTTGGTGAACTTCACGTCCGGGTCGGGCTCGGGCCAGCCGACCTTCTTGCGACGGCGCAGCCAGATCTCGTGCCGCACGCGCGCGGTCACCTGGCTCACCGAGAGCGCACCAGCCGTGCGCATGAAACGTCCAGCGGTCACGCGTGATCCACACGGATGGGAAAGCCGGAGCGCAAGGACTCGACGGCCGCAAAGGTGGCGCGCGTGGTGCTGACGAGATCCCCGAGCGCGAACGCGGGCTTGCCCGAGCGCACGCCCGCGATGAAGGCGGCGAGGCCGGCGCGGTGGCCCTTGTCCTGCGCCAGCGGGCGCGAGGTCTTGGTCTTGCCGTGCCTGTGCACCTCGAGCTTGCGGAAGTCCTCCAGCACCGCCGAGACGCCTCCGCCGTGGACCTCGATGCGCTCCTTGCCCAGCGCGGAGTCGCCGCCGGTCGCGTAGGTGATCTGCGCCGCGGAGCCGTCCGTGAGCCGCAACGTCAGCGCGAGCTGATCGTCGCCGCGCGCGCCGCCATCGGGCCCAGGCGCGACGGCAAAGACGCTCTCGATCTGCGCGCCGCACACAGCCGCCGCGAGGTCGATGAAGTGGCACACCTCGCCGAGGATGCGCCCGCCGCCCTGCTCGGGATCGTGCAGCCAGGAGGAGCCCGGGATCTCGCCCGCGTTGACGCGGATCTGCACGAGCAGCGGCGCCGCGCGGCCCGCGAGCGCGGACGTGAGCTCGCCCACCAGCGGCGAGAAGCGGCGGTTGAAGCCCACGAAGAGCTGCTTGCCTGACTGCTTCTGCGCCGCGAGCACGTGCTTGAGCTGCTCGTCATTGAGCGCGAGCGGCTTCTCCACGAACACGTGCTTGCCCGCCGCCAGCGCCCGCGCAGTCTGGTCCGCGTGCAGGTGGTGCCGCGTGGCGATGACGAGCGCGTCGAGCTCGGGATCCGTGAGCAGCGCCTCGGCGTCGGTGGTGGCCCGCTCGATGCCGTGCTTCTCCGCGAGGTGCCGCGCCGTGAGCCCGCGCGCCGAGCCGATGGCCGACAGGCGCACGTGATCGAGGTCCGCCAGGATCGGCGCCAGCGTCGAGCCCGCGAACGCGCCCGCGCCCACGATGCCCACCCGCACCGCGCCCTCGTGCGTCTTGGGCGCGGTGACATTCACCTCGCGCGGCGGCAAGGTCTGCGCGCCATACGTGAGCACGATGCCCAGCGGCTCGGCCTCGCCCGCCTGCGGCCCGCCCGAGAGCAGCGCGTAGGCCTTGGTGGCCTCCTCGATGGCGAAGCGGTGCGAGATAAGCGGCTGCGCCTTGACGCGCTTCTGCGCGACTTGTTCCAGGAACGCGGTCAGATTGCGCCCCTCGGTCCAGCGCACGTAGCCGAGCGGATAGTCGACGCCGCGCTCCTCGTAGATCGGATCGTAGCGGCCCGGCCCGTACGAGCGCGATTGGAGCAGCACGAGCTCCTTGTCGAAGTACGGCCGGCGCGGCACCGTGAGGCCCGTCGCGCCCAGGCCCACCACGCGCGCGCGATCGCGGCAGATCTCGCCCGCGAGCTCGATGGGATCGCTCGACGAGGTGGACGCCGCGATGATGACGCCGTCGACGCCGCGGCCCTGCGTCAGCGCGCGCGCCCGGCCCGCCACATCCTCGGAGCGCAGGATCGCTTGCGCGCCCAAGGACTGCGCCAGCGCCACCTTCTTCGGATCGAGATCCACGCCCAGCACGCTGCAGCCGCTCGCCTGCAAGAGCTGGCACACGAGCTGGCCCAACAGGCCCAGGCCCACCACCGCGAACGTCTCGCCCACGGTGGGCTGCGCCTGGCGGACCGCGTGCAGCGCGATGGCGCCCAGCGTGGCGAAGGCGGCCTCCTCGTCGGCCACGCCGTCGGGGACCTTCGCGCACAAATTCTGCGGCACCAGCACGACCTCCGCGTGGTTGGCGATGCCCGCGCCCGCGCACGCCACGCGATCGCCCACGGACACTTCACTCACGCCCGCGCCCACCGCCGCCACGAGCCCCGCGCACGCGTAGCCCAGGGGTTGCGGCGCATCGAGCCTCGCGAACGCCGCCTTGCCCGCCGCGATGAGCCCGTCGCGCGAGACCTTGTCGAGCACCTTCTTCACCAGGTCCGGCCGCGCCCGCGCCTTGGCCAGGAGCGACTTCTGCGCCAGCTCCATCGCCGACTTCTCGGTGCCCGCGGACACGAGCGACGCGCGCACCAGCACGAGCACGCAGCCCGGCTCGACGCCCGGCGCAGGGACGTCGGCCACCGACAGCTCACCCGTGCGAAAGCTCTGCACCACCTGCTTCACTGGCCGACCTCCTCGAGCACTTGGAGCAACGCGCGCGCCGATCTCTCCCACGAATACTGCGCCGCCCGCTGAAGGCCGCGCTGACGCAGGGACTCACGCGCCGCGGGATCATTCAAGAGCCGCACGAGCTCGCGCGCCATCGCCTCGACATCGAATGGATCCACGTAGTCCGCTCCGTCCCCAGCGATCTCCGGCATCGGTCCCAGCTTGGACGACAGCGTGGGCGCGCCCGAGGCCATCGCCTCCACCAGGATGTTCGGAAAGCTCTCGCAGGTCGAGGGGAAGACGAACAGCTCGCTCGCCGCGTAGAGCGCGGGCAGGTCGGCCGAGGGCACCGGCCCGAGGAGGCGCACGTGCTCTGTGAGGCCCAAGGACCCGACGCGCGCCTTCACCTCGGCCGCGTAGGACTCGTCGCTCGGCGCACCCGCGAGGGCGAGCAGCGTCCCCGGCGGCAGCCCCGGCCGCGCGCGCGCGAAGGCGTCCACGAGCTCGAGCAGGTTCTTGTAGAAGTAGAAGTGCGACACGCACAGCACGTACGGCCGCGTGAGGCCCAGGCGCGTCAGCACCGGACCCGCCTGCAGCGCGGCCTCCGGCGTGCACGTGACATCGCGCCCCAGCTCGATGCGCCGCACGAGCGACGTCGAGATACCGAGCTGCGGCGTGGTCACCTCGCGCGCGTGCTCGCTCAGGAACACCACGCGCTGCGAGGCCTGCGCGGAGATCCTCCCCAATTGCCGCAGCGCGAGAAAGCGCGCCTTGTGCCGCAGCGGCAGGTGCGCGAGCAGGCGCGGATCGAAGGGCGCGAGGTTCTGGAACATCAGCACTTGTGGCACCGGCGCGCGCAGCACGCCCACGCTCGCGGGCGAGAAGAGCACGTCCGCGCCCCTCGCCTCGAGCGGCAGGCCGAGCTGCTCCCAGAGCACGCGCGCGGGGACCTGCGAGGCGATCTTCGGCGTTCGAACCTGCACGCGCGGATGGTGCAGCTCCAGCGCGGCGATCGATTCGCGCGCCGCGATCACCGTGTACGTGTGCTTGCCCTCGTCGACCTGCGTGAGCGCCGGGAGCAGGTTCTTCAGCACGGTGATGCCGCCGCCCAGCCGCGCCGAGGTGGCGTTGACCACGATGTGCAGCGGCCGCGACGCGCGCCTGCGCAGGACGAGCAGCGTGAGCGTACCCACGCGGTCAGCCCCCGACAGGCCCTGCAGCGCAAACCCGAGCTTCTGCGGGAAGCCGAAGTGCACCTGCCGCTCCAGCTTCAAGCCCCGCGAGGTGGCCAGGGCGATGGCCTCCTCGGGCGCCAGCGCGCCGCCCAGCACGTGCCGGTAGCGCGAGTCCCCCCGCACGAACCGCTGCGCCAAGGGCTCCAGGCGCCGCAGCAGCGAGCGCGGGTTGGGCAAGGACACAAGCAGCGTCCCGCCCGGCGCGACTTGCTCCACGAGCTGCAACAGGCCCGCGCGCGGATCCTCCAGGTACTCGAGCACCGACGAGCTCACCACCAGGTCCGCGGGCTTGGGCTGCGCGCTCAGGAAGCCCGCCAGATCGCTCTCGGTGAAGGCGCAGCTCCCCGGCCCCAGATCGGCCTTCTGCGCGCGCGTCCTGGCCTCGGCGATCATGCCGCCCGAGACATCGCAGCCCTGCACCGCGAACCCGAGCTGCGCGATGCCCACCGACAGCACGCCCGGCCCGCAGCCGGCATCGACGCAGGTGTGCGTCCGTCCCTGAGGCAGCGTCTCCAGCGCGCGCCGGGCCTCATCCACGAAGAGCGCCCGCCGCTGCTCGAACGCCGCGTTCTTGCCGTAGCGCGCGCCGAAGCCCTCGGCGAGCGAGTCGAAAAAAGCGCGGTTCTCGGCGTTCTTCGGGTCCACTTTCGGCCCGCGTTCTAGCAGATCCACCGACGAGGTTCCGAACTGCCGCCTCCGAGCCGGGAGGCGACAGTCCACGATCCAACGAGCGCGGGCCGCTCTGCAGCGCGCGGGCAAGACGCGATATCCTCCCTGCGCCATATGTGCGGCCTCACCGGACAGCTCGCCTTCCCCCGCGCCGACACGCAGGCCGTCGCGCGCGCCACGGAGCTCCTCGCGCACCGCGGTCCCGACGGCCGCGGCACGCTGGACGAAGGCTGCCTCGCCATCGGACATGTGCGCCTGTCCATCATCGACGTCGCGGGCGGCGCGCAGCCCATCTGGAACGAGGACCGCACGGTGGCGGTGGTCTTCAACGGCGAGATCTACAACCACAAGGCGCTGCACGCGGAGCTCCAGGGCCGGCACACCTTCAAGACGCGCTCGGACACCGAGGTGATGGTCCACCTCTACGAGGAGCGCGGCGAGGCGATGTTCCCGCTCCTGCGCGGCATGTTCGCGCTGGCCATCTGGGACGCGAACAAGCGCACGCTGCTCCTCGCCCGCGACGCCTTCGGCGAGAAGCCGCTCGTGTACGCGCTGCCGGACGCGCCCGAGTTCCAGGGCCAGGACGGCGACCGGTGCGCCCTGGGGCCGCGCGGGATCTCGTTCGGCTCGGAGCTGACGGCGGTGCGCTCGCTCGCACCCTCGGCGGAGGTCGATCGCGCGGCGCTCGAGCAGTACCTGGCGCTCCTCTACGTGCCGGCGCCGCGGACCATCCTGCGGGGCGTGAAGAAGCTCCCGGCCGGCCACGTGCTGCGCGCGAGCGAGCAAGGCGTCTCGGTGCGCCGCTGGTACACGCCGCCGCGGCCCGGCATCGGCACGCGGCCCGATCGCGAGCTCCTGCAGGCCACGCTGCAGGAGGCCGTCACGCTGCGGCTGGAGAGCGATGTCCCGGTGGCCGCGCTGCTCTCGGGCGGCCTCGATTCGAGCGCGGTGGTGGCGCTGCTCGCCAAGACCGTCGGCCCCGGCCTGCGCACGTTCTCGGTGGGCTTCGGCGCCGCGGACGATGAATTGCCCTACGCGCGCCTGGTGGCCGAGCGCTACCAGACGGCGCACCGTGAGCTCGTGCTGACGCTCGATGCCCTCGCGCACACCGAGGCCGCGCTGGCCGCGAACCCGGAGCCCTTCGGCGACAGCTCGATCGTGCCGATGCTGGCGGTGTCCAAGGCGGTCGCGCGCGAGGTGAAGGTGGTGCTCACCGGCGACGGCGGCGACGAGCTCTTCGGGGGCTACGGCCGCGTGCGCACCGCGGGCCGGTTGCCGCACTCGAGGTTGCTGGGCCGCGCGCTGTCCTTCGCGGCGCCCTTCGCGGGCGGCAAGGAGCGGGGCCTGTTGCGCGCGGGTCAGGCGCTGTCGACGCGCGGCCT
Organism: Deltaproteobacteria bacterium; assembly: GCA_018266095.1. GTDB lineage: Bacteria > Myxococcota > Myxococcia > Myxococcales > 40CM-4-68-19 > CAIWCD01. The sequence continues at coordinate 6,021 of JAFEBC010000066.1, read as the reverse complement.
CTCGCGGGCGCTCTCGCTGTGGGAGGTGTTCCAGGTCCGAGAGCGCGAGGCGCTCCTGGGCGAGGCCGCGCCGCTCTCGTTCCCGCTCGATCTGGACGACGCCACCGACGCCGACGCCGCGCTGGCCTTCGACCTGGGCGTCTATCTGCCCGACGATCTGCTCTTCAAGGCCGACACCGCCTCGATGCACGCCTCGCTGGAGGCCCGCGCGCCGTTCCTGGACGTGCCGCTGGCGACGCTCGCGATCCCGCCGCCCGCGGGCGAGAAGTTCGCGCACCCCGAGGGAAAGTCGCTCCTGCGCGACGCGATCCATGAGCTCTTGCCCGCGCCCATCCTCGCGCGCAAGAAGCGCGGGTTCGGCGCGCCCGTGGCCTCCTGGCTGCCGGGTCCGCTGCGCCCGCTCATCACCGATCTCGTGCGGGCCCCCACGGCGCGCCTCAAGCAGCACCTCGACGCGACGGCCGTGGACGCGTGCGTCGATGAGTCGCTCGCCGCGCGGGGCAATCCGCATCAGGCCTTCGCGCTGCTCGCGCTGGAGGCGTGGCTGCGCCAGGCGAAGCTCTAGCCGCACCGCCAGGCCGCGCACGAATCACGCGCGCAGAGGTCCCCGGCCGCGCCCCGAGGCCTAGCGTGCTTGCTGCGGCAAGGGCGGCTGCGGGACCCCCGGCGGCTCGGCTCGCCTGCGCCCGCGCATCACGATCGCGCCCACCTTCCACACCGCCAGCGCCAGGAGCCCGTTGAACACGCCGCGCGACACCTGCGCGAAGCCGTAGCCGATGCCCTGCAAGAGGTTCGGCAAGAACCACGCGAACATGATGAGCCACGCGGCGCTCGCGCCGTAGCGCACGTCGCACCGCCTGCAGAACGCGATGAGCGCCGCGAACACGAGCGCGACGCACAGGTACCCGCCGTTCCAGTACAGCTCGCCGGGCACGTAGATGCCGCCGCCGTGCACGTAGTAGTCCATCAGCTCCCACGCCGCCTCGCGCGGGCGCGTGAACCCCAAGGGGCCCGCCAGGAACGACGGCTCGAAGGTGTACACGACCGGCAGGTACACGCTGCGCCACTCGCGCGAGAGCCCGCCCTCGTAGAGCGAGATGCACTCCAGGACGTGCGCCGCGTACTGCACCGAGTTGCCGAAGGTCTCCGCGCCTTCGCCGGTGCGCGCGGTGTTGGCCTCCTTGTCGTTGGCGGGCTGCACGAAGCTCGTCACCGAGCCGGCGCCCTCGCGCGCGAGCGAGGCCCGCACCCCGCGCACGCCCAGCGTCAGCACGAACATGGTCGCCACCGCGCCCACCAGGAGGAGCATCCGCTGCCGCCGCGGCCGGTCCGCGGGATCGAGCGCCCCGAAGCACGCGAACGCCGCCGCCAGCAGGTACCCGCCGCCCACGCCCGTCTGCCCCTTCGAGTAGTCGGTGGCCACGAACAGCGCTACGATCCCCGCGAACGCCCACAAGGGCTTCAGGCTCCCCGCGCGCACCAGGCACAGCACCTCGTAGAGCACCGCGCTCATGATGAACACGTGCCCGCCCGAGAGCGAGAACTCGAGCAGCACCTGATCCGGCTCGTTGTACGCCACCGAGAAGATGGTGCGCTTGGAGACGATCACCACGAGCACGTAGATCCCGAGCGGCACGTACACCCAGCGCGGCAAGCGCGGCAGCGAGGCGGCCTGGATCTGCTCCCGCGCCCGCGACGGCCAGGTCACCGCCACCGCCAGGATCAGGGTGCACAGCGCAAACACGTTGCGCGCGATCGTCAAGTTCTCCAAGCTGAAGACGCCAGACGGGACGAACGACTGGCTCCACGGCTGTCCGTACTGTTCGATGTTCCCCAGCGCGCGTAGGACGCCCGCCTGGTTGATGGCGACGACGAAGAGCCCAGGCCACAGTCGCACCAGCGCGAGCGCGGCACACAGAAGCGTCACCCAGAACAGCACGTCGAAGCCCACAGTGACCCCACCAACACCCACAGAGCGCCCGTCTGTCAATGCCGGGGCGGCCACACCGGGATGGCGCGCGCTGCTGCGCCTGCCCAACAAGGAAGCCCGCACGGTGCTGCTGTTCTCGGCCCTCTCGGCCGTGGGCGCGCTCGCGGGCAATCGGCTGCTCACGCAGATCGTCGCCCCCGACGCGCTCGGCGAGTTCTATCTCTTCGCCAACCTCGGCCTCTGGCTCGCGCTGCCGGGCACGGCCGGGTTCTTCTACACCCAGCGCCACTGGGCCATCGCCAAGGACCTCGGCCGGACGCGCCTCGTCGCGGGCCGCCTCACCAAGGGCGCCCTGCTCGTCAGCGTCCTCGCGCTCGCCCTCAGCCTCACCGCGGCCGCCTTGGGCCTGCCCCACGCGCTGCCGCTGACCTTCATCTGCGCGCTCGTCCTCTCCGTGCACGTCGCCGGCCAGGCGCTCTATCTCTTGCTCTGCCCCATCGTCGGCATCGAGCGTTGGCGCACGCTCAACGGCGTGCTCGACCTGGGCAACGCCGTCCTGAGGCCCCTCCTGCTCGGGCTCGCAGGCTACCTGTTCGTGCAGAGCGGCGTGACGCTGCTGTCGGCGCAAGCGGTGCTGTCGGTCGCCTTGGGCGCAGGCGCGCTCGCGGTCGCCTGGAGAGCAGTGAAGCTGGCCCCGCCGGCCAAGAGCGCCGACGGTCACTCGAACGCCAACGCAGACGCGAACGCCAACGCAGACGCGAACGCCAACGCCAACGCCAACGCCAACGCCAACGCGAACGCCAACGCGAACGCGAACGCTGACACCGCCACGGACGCCGACCGCTCCGACCCGCTCTCGCTCTCCGAGCTCATCCACTTCACCTGGCCGCACCTCTTCGCCGCCGCGCTCGCCCAGGCCTGCACCTCCGCCGAGCGCTGGGGCCTCGCCAAGGTCGCCGCGCCCTCCGAGGCCGCCCTCTTCGTCCAGGCCGTCGGCCTCGCCACCGCGCTCTGCAACGTGCCGAGCGGCGTGCTCACGCTCTACTTCATCCCCATCATCAACGGCGCCGCCGGCGCCTCGGACCGCCCGATCCACGCCGCGGCCCGCCCGCTGCGCCGCTTCATCGGGCTGATGACCATGGCGCTCATCGGCGTCGTCGCCATCGGCTCGTTCCTCATGCCCTGGCTCGTGCCGCTCCTCTTCGGCCCCCGCTACGCGCAGGTCGGCCGCTTGCTCACCTGGGCGCTCGTGGGCGCGGCCTTCTCTCTCTTGGGCCAAACGCTCGCGATGGTGCCGAACCTCGCCCGCGCGTCGCTCGCGCAGAACCTCCTGCGCAGCGTGTCGCTCGTCGCCTACGCGGCGCTCCTGCTCGTGGTCCCGCCTGGCCCCGACGCGGCGGTCTCGTTCGTGCACCGCTTCGCCTTCGCGCAGGCGCTGTATCCGGCCGGGATGCTCCTCGTCGGCGCGTGGGTGACGCGCGCCGAATCGAAGCGCCCTGCTCGCAGCTAGAGACCGCTCTCGGGCTCGCTCGAGCTAGCGCGACTTCTTGCGCCCCAAGCCGACGAGGCGCTCCGGCCCCAAGAGCTCCTTGAGCCGCTTGAGCCGCTCCTCCAGCTCCTCCGGCTCCGGGCCGCCGAACACCAGGACGTGCTCGGCCCCGGGCTGCGTCGACGGAGTCCCCGGACCGTGCGCGAGCTGCGCCTCGAGCTCCTTCGCGCCCTCCGCCAAAATCGCCTTGGCCAGCGCCTCATCGCCCAGCTCCTGCGCCAGCCCCGCCGCGTGCAACAGGTCGTCCTCGAGCGGCAGCCGGCCGCCCGCGCGCTCGAGCGACAAGCGCCGCTGGCCCTGCACCAGGGCCTCCGTGAGCTCGTCCGCGCCCTCCAAGTGATGCGACAACAGCCGCGCCGCCGACGCCGCGGGCAAGCGCCCCGCCTTCTCCGCGGCCGTCAGCAACGTCACCGCCGCCTTCGCGCCCGCGAGCAGCGATTCGAGCCGCGCCCGATGCTCGTAGAAGCGCGTCCAATCCGACAGGTCGGGCTCGTCGATGGCGCCCAGCTCCTCCAGCTCCTCGGCGTCCGCCGCGTCTGCATCAAAGAGCTGCGCCGCCTCCGCGAACTCGAACAGCGCCAGCTCCACCGGCGGCTTCCCCGGCACGCTCGCGCCCGCGCTCTTCTTGGCCCGCTCGGCCTGCACAAAGGCCAGCTCCACCGCGACCTCCAGCAGCGCCAGCACCTCCTCCTCGACGCCCGCCGACAGCTCCTCGCCCTGGTCGTACGCGGCCTTGTCGGCGCGCACCGACTTGGACAAGCCCTCGGCCGCGCGCGCGAGCGACTGCTCTGCCTCACCCAGCCGCCCCGTCTCGCGCAGCACCCGCGACAGGCCCAGCTCCGCTGCCGGCAGCCCCGGAGCTTCCTTCAAGAGCGCGCGGTACTCGCCCTCCGCGCCGTCGAGATCGGCCAGCTCCTCGAAGTAGATCTCCGCCAGCGCCCCGCGCGCGAGCGCCGCCGCCGGCCCGCCCGACGCCACCACCTTGCGCAGCGCCTTGATCGCCTCCTGCACGTCCGTCAGCCGCAGCTCGAAGGCCGCGTGCCGGATGAGCTCGAGGTCTGCCGGGTCCAGCTCCTGAAAGTCCGTGTTGGTCATTCGACGGTCACGCTCTTGGCGAGGTTTCTCGGCTGGTCCACATCGGTGCCGCGGTGATCCGCGACGTGATACGCGAAGAGCTGCGTCGGGATCACGCTCAGGATCGGCAAGAGGAGCGGGTGCGTCTCGGGCAGCTCGATCACGGCATCGGCGAGCTTGGGCACGTGCTCATCGCCTTGCGTGCACAGCGCGATCACCGAGCCGCCGCGCGCCTTCACCTCCTGCACGTTGCCGAGGGTCTTCTCGTAGTGCGCGCCCGGATGCGCCGCAGAATCCTTCGGGCACAGCACCATCACCGGCATCGCCTCGTCGATGAGCGCGATGGGCCCGTGCTTCATCTCGCCCGCCGCGTACCCCTCGGCGTGGATGTAGCTGATCTCCTTGAGCTTGAGCGCGCCCTCGAGCGCCACCGGATACTGCGGCCCGCGGCCCAAGAAGAGCAGGTCCCGCGCGCCCGACCAGCGCTGCGCTGCCACCTTGATGCGCTCCTCCTGCTTCAGCGTCTCCTGCACCAGCGCCGGCAGATCGCGCAGCTTGATGAGGAGCTCGCGCGCCTGCGCCGCCGACACCGTGCCCTTCAAGCGCCCGAGCTTCACCGCGAGCAGGAACAGCGCCGCGAGCTGCGTGGTGAAGGCCTTGGTCGAGGCCACGCCGATCTCGGGCCCCGCGTGCGTGTAGAGGACATCGTCCGCCTCCCGCGAGAGCGCGCTGCCGACGACATTGCACACCGCCAGGGTCTTCGCCCCGCGCAGCTTGGCCTCGCGCAGGGCGCCCAGGGTGTCCGCCGTCTCACCGCTCTGCGACACCGCGATGGCGAGCGTGCCCTTGCCCACCAGCGGGTCCCGGTAGCGGAACTCGCTCGCCAGATCCACGTCGGCCGGGATGCGCGCGAGCGTCTCGATCATCCCCTTGCCTGACAGCGACGCGTGCCAGCTCGTCCCGCACGCGAGGAGCTGGATGCGCTCGACCGACTGCAGCGTCGTGGCGTCCAGGTGCACATCGCCGAGCCACACGTCGCCCTCCTCCACCGACGCACGCCCGCGGATCGTGTCCGTCAGCGCCCGCGCCTGCTCGTGGATCTCCTTGTGCATGAAGTGCTTGTGGCCGCCCTTCTCCGCCATCACCGGCGACCAGTCGATGCGCCGCACCGGCCGCTCCACCGGCGAGCCGTCCACGCGGCACAGGAGCACCTTGTCCTTGGTCACCTGCGCGAAGTCGCCCTCCTCGAGGAAGATGACGTTGCGCGTGTGCGCCAGGATCGCCGGCACATCGGACGCCACGTAGTTCGTCCCCTGGCCCAGGCCGATCACGAGCGGCGACGCGTTCTTCGCCACCACCACCGTCCCCTGCTCCTGCTCGGCCACCACCGCGAGCTCGTACTTCCCTCGTATGCGCCCGATGGCCTGCCGCACCTCCGCTATCAGATTCGGCGCCGTCTTGAGCGCGG
>JAFEBC010000669.1 GCA_018266095.1 Deltaproteobacteria bacterium | reverse complement strand
CCTGATGTCGGACGACGAGGGCGAGGTGCGGCTCCTCGGCGAGCGGCCCGAGGATCCCGAGGTGCGGCGCCGCGTGGGCTTCGTGCCCGAGTCGGCGGAGCTGCCGCCGCAGGCGTCGCCGCGGGCGCTGGTGCGGCGCTGGGCCTTGCTGCGCGGGCTGCCGGTCGCGGAGACGATGGCGCAGGGGCTCGTCACGCTGGAGCGGCTGGGCATGGCGGGCCTGCTCGATCGCGCGGCGGGCAAGCTGTCCAAGGGCGAGAAGCAGCGCACGCTGCTCGCGCTGGCGATGCTGGGGCAGCCGGAGCTGCTGGTGCTCGACGAGCCGACGGACGGGCTCGATCCGCTGGGCCGCGCGCGCATGCGCGAGGTGATCCGCGGCGAGTGTGAGCGCGGCACGACGGTGTTCCTGAACTCGCATCTGCTCGCGGAGACGGAGCGCATCTGCACGCGCGTGGGCATCCTGCACCAGGGGCAGCTGGTGCGCGAGGAGCGGCTCACGGGGCCGCGCGGCGCGGGCGAGCCGGCCACCACGGCCATCGTGCTGGCGTCTTCGCTGAGGCCGGAGCAGCTCGAGCGCGCGCGTGTGCAGCCGGTGCCCGAGGGCGCGACGCCGCTGCGCGATCTGCTGCCCGCGGGCGCGACGGTGCTGGTGCCGCACCAGGACCTGGGCGAGCTCAACGACGCCATCGATCGGCTGCGCGCCGAGGGGGCCCAGCTCGTCGAGGTGCGGCGGGTGCGCCAGGACCTGGAGGCCGCGCTGGCCGAGGTCGCGGGTGTCACGCCCGCAGCCATCGAAGCGCTCCCGGTGCCCGCTGCGTCGACGATCCCGACCGGGCTCGCGCCCGCGCCGCCGCTGCGCCTGCGTCCCCTGCGTGCGCTGCAGGCCACCTTGCGCGTCACCGTGGAGATCGCGCTCGATCTCGCCTCGCGGCGCGTGGGCTGGTTCGCGCTGGGCGCCGCCGCGCTGGGCGCCATCGGCATCATCAAGGGCATGCAGACCGAGGCGCTGCAGGGCGCCGCCGCGGCCGCGCGTCACTTCGGCACCTCGAGCGAGTTCACCGACGCCCAGCGCGTCGCGGCCTATCTGGGCGGGCTCTCGGCGCAGATCCTCTATTGGTCCACGCTCTTCGGCGGCGCGCTGCTCGCGGCCATCTTCATGCCGACGCTGTTTGATCCCAAGCGCACCATCCTGCTCCTGAGCCAGCCCATCACGCGCACGGACTACTCGTTCGGCGTGCTCTCTGCCACGCTCTCGCTCGCGCTGGCCACGAGCCTCTTCTTCCACCTCTTTGTGTTCGTGGGCCTGCGCTTCGTGCTCGACATCGCCGTGCCCTGGTGGTTCTTGGCCGCGCCGCTGGTCTGGATCGTGGCCTTCACCGCCGTCTGCACCGTGCAGCTCTTGTCCACCTGGCTCGTGCGCAGCGCGCTCTTCACCGGCGCGCTCGGCGTGGTCATGCTCTGGGCCACCGCCATCCTCGGCTCGGGCAGCGGGCCGGACATCCCGCGCAGCAAGCTCGGCTGGGGCATCCTCTACGCCATCCTGCCGCGCGCGGTGGACCTGATGCACCAGGCCGGCAAGCTGGGCGAGGGCGCGCGCGTGCACGCGTCGGCGTTCGTGCCCACGGCGGCGCTGATCGTGGTGTGGCTGTTGGTGCTGCGCGTGGTGGCGCAACGGAGCGAGCGATGAGCAAGAGGCGCAATCGGGAGGACCTGTTCACGCTCCTGGCCGCGGTGGCGATCCTGCTGGTGGTGGTGGCGTCGTGGTTCGTGCTCAGCCACCGCCACGAGGCGCGGCGCAAGGAGGTGCTCGCGGGCGTGCCGGAGTTCCCCGAGCCCAAGCAGGCCCAGCGCACGCAGGGGATGTCGGACGACTTCGGGCTGCACCGCGCGCAGGCCGAGGCGCAGCATCCGGTGGCCGATGCGGGCACCATCCAATCCAAGGATCGCCGCGTGGACCGCATGGACGCCTTCGTGCTCGGGCCGTCGCACAACATGATGCTGGTGCGCGTGAACTCGCTCTTCAACACGCCGCTCTATGACCGCTTCAAGGAGTGCGCGCCCGAGGAGTTCAAGGACATGCAGGAGGGCATGAAGCGCCTGGGCGTCGATCCGGAGAAGGACATCGACCGCGTGGCGATGATGGAGGGCGGCGTGGCGGTGAGCGGCTTCTTCGAGGGCAAGCCCATCGCGGAGACGATCACGCGCAACTGGAACGCGACGCCGACGACGTACCGCGGGCAGACGATCTACGTGCGTGACGGCGGCGGATGTCTCACGCAGGTGGGCAACCTGATCCTGACGGGCCGGCCCCGCGACGACCAGCAGGCGGACTGCGAGTCGCTCGTCGACCGCGTGCTCGATCCGCCCGAGGGCAACCCGGACGACGTCTACGGCGACCTGTACGCGCGCAGCGATCTCGAGCGCTTCCAGAGCGGCGGGAGCGCGGTGCCGAAGGACCAGGACATGCTGCAGCAGGTCCTCGACGGCATGAACGGCGTGACCATGCGCGCGAACGTGTGGAACGACGTGGCGGTCTCGGTGGAGGGCGCGCCCAAGGACGACAAGAAGCTCAACGACCTGGTGCACATGGCGCGCGGCGCGCTGCAGCTCGCCAAGACGCAGGTGGGCGAGGACGACGACAAGCTGCAGGCGCTGGCGGATCTGGCGAAGGTGAGCGCGCAGGAGGGGCAGCTCAAGATCGATCTGGCGCTGCCCGCGGACGACTTGTTCGACCGGCTCGATCTGCCGTGCCCGGGGCGCGTGCAGCGGCATTCGTCGGCGCGGCAGAAGGCGGCCGAGGAGCGCAAGAAGCAGGCGGCGGCCGGCGCCTCCTCGAGCACGCCGCAGTAGGCGCTACAAGGCCAGCGCGCTGCTCGAACGCTCGTGCCAAGAACGACCATTCACCGCAGAGGCGCCGAAGCGCCGAACCGGTGTGCTGGGTCAACAGCCAAGCCATTCTGCGCTTCTGTGTCTCTGCGGTGAGTGATGGGGCGAGCACGGACGCTGGTCGGCGCTCCACTCTGCGCCCGCGCCACGGAGAGGCGTCAGGTACGGCTTAGTGCACCACCAGCACGGGCCGCTTGCACAACTGCACGAGCCGCGTGGACACGCTCCCCAACAGCACGCGCGCCACCGCGTTGCGCCCGCGCGAGCCCACCACCACGAGGTCCGCTTCCTCTTTGTCCGCGAGGTCGGTGACGGCCTCGGCCACCGACCCGTGCAGCAGGATCGTCGCGCCGATGACGCCCGCCTCCTTGACGTGCGCGCCCGCGGCCGCGAGCAGCTCGAGGCCATACTTCTCCTGCTCGCGCTGCACCTCCACGAGGTTCGTCATCGCCGCCTCGCCCACCACGGGCACGGGCGGCACCACGTACGCGAGCGTGAGCTGCGCGACGAACTTCTTGGCGAACATCAGCGCCTGCTCCAGCGCCCGCTGCGAATTGTCCGAGCCGTCGACGGCGACCACGATGCGCTTCATGGGAGACTCCTGTTCACGGGGTGTTGAATCGCGGGGCCAAAGGTTGTCATGCTACCGGCTACGTAAGGGGTGCCCTCCATGGATGCAAGCGACACCGGGAAGCTGCAGGCCGACGCGGCGCGCGCCAAGCAGGTCAACGTGGAGG
>JAFEBC010000668.1 GCA_018266095.1 Deltaproteobacteria bacterium | reverse complement strand
TACCCGTTCCAGCAGCCCGCGACCATGCCGTGGTTGTTGAAGAACGCGTCCTGCTCGGCCGGCTTGCTCGAGTGCTCGTCGGCCTCGTGCGGGTTGCCGCCGTGCGTGGCGCAGAAGAGGTTCGCGTCCGAGCGCTGCGCGATCTGGTGCCCGGCCAGCGCGGCCGCGGCGCACCACTCGACCACGGTGGAGTCGTCGCAGACCACGATGGGCGGCTCGCCGTCGCAGAAGGTGATGGCGCGGTGCTCGCCGTGCGGGCTGTAGACCGGGTCGTAGACGTGCTCGACCACGGCGGGAGAGGAGCAGGTGGCCGCGTCGAACTGCGCGGGCGTGAGCGGCGCCGCGATGCTCGGGCTCTGCGGGTTGTTGCCCGTGGGCGTGCCGATGGCGCGCGTGAGGTCGGTGAAGATGTCGAGGTAGGCGTCGCGGTCGAAGTGGCCGCCGTTGACCGTGTACGCCCAGTGGTTGAACCGCTGCGAGCGCGAGAACTGCGTCGACGGCGTGGGATTGGCCTCGGTGCAGCCGTCGATGCCGTCAGGCCGATCCAGGCGATTGCCGCCGTCGCCCTTGTCCGCGGTGACCGCCGCCTCCAGCTTGTCCGCCGGGCAGAATCCGCCGAAGTGCTCGTGCTCGATGGTGCGCAGGAGCAGCGCCGCGTCGAGCGGGCCGCCCAGCATGCCCACCGCGTCGAAGGCCTCCGGGTGCGCCGCGGCCAGCCGGGACGAGCCCGCCGCGCCCATGGACACGCCCGCGATCGCGCGGAAGGTGTAGTGCCGCCCCGGCGCCGCACAGTGCGTCACGCCCGGCGTCGAGGTGCCGCCGACGGGCGAATCCGTGCACACGAGCTTGCCGCCGCAGGGCGCGGTGGCGCTGCAGAGATCACCCTTCGCCCCCAAGGGCGTCGACTCCGTGGACTTCTTGCAAGCGAGCGGCGCGCAGGCCAGCAGGGCCAGTGCGAGCGCGAGACGGCGGTGAGACACGGACACCTCGGATGTCGAGCACAGGATGAGTGGTCGAGAGTGCAACGAGGACCGGGGCCTCGTCCACTCGGATGATGAGCGGAGGTAGATTCACGCCACGAGATCACTCTCTTCCGAGCGCCTCCCTGCTATTCACACACGATGCCTTCCCTGGACGCCCTGCTCCCGCCCGCCGGCACGCAGCTCTCGCCCGACGACATCCTCTCGCGCTTCACCGAGTGGACGTCCGCGCAGGGCCTGGAGATGTACGCGCACCAGGAGGAGGCGCTCCTGGCCTTGCTCGATGGCCAACACCTCATCCTCTCGACACCCACCGGCTCGGGGAAGACCTTGGTCGCGCACGCGCTGCACTTCGCGGCCGCTTCGCGCGGAGAGGTCAGCGTCTACACCTGCCCCATCAAGGCGCTGGTGAACGAGAAGTTCTTCCAGCTCTGCGACGCCTTCGGCCCCGCGCGCGTGGGCATGATCACGGGCGACGCCACCGTCAACAAGCACGCGCCCATCCTCGTCTGCACCGCCGAGGTGCTGATGAACCTCTGCCTGCGCGACCCCAAGTTCCGCCCGGGCCACGTGGTGATGGACGAGTTCCACTACTACGCCGACAAGGAGCGCGGCACCGCCTGGCAGCTCCCCTTGCTCGCGCTCGAGCACACGCGCTTCCTGCTCATGTCCGCCACCCTCGGCGACACGGCGCTGCTCGCCAACAAGATCGAGGAGCAGACCAAGCGCCCCGTGACGCGCATCCTGGGCACCGAGCGCCCCGTGCCGCTCGACTTCGAGTACGCGGAGTCCCCGCTGCACGAGACGCTGGAGCGCCTGGTCGCGGCCCAGCGTGCGCCCGTGTACCTCGTCAACTTCTCCCAGCGCGCTGCCGCCGAGCGCGCGCAGGATCTGATGTCCGCCGAGCTGTGCACCAAGGAGGAGAAGGAAGAGCTGCGTCAGCTCCTCATGCCGCACAAGATCGACACGCCGTACGGCAAGGACCTCATCCGCTTCCTGAAGCACGGCGTCGGCGTGCACCACGCGGGCCTGCTTCCCCGCTATCGGCTGCTCGTCGAGCAGCTCGCGCAGAAGGGCCTCCTCAAGGTCGTCAGCGGCACCGACACGCTCGGCGTGGGCGTGAACATCCCCATCCGCACCGTGCTCTTCACGCAGCTCTGCAAGTTCGATGGCGAGAAGACGGCGGTGCTCACCGTGCGCGACTTCCTGCAGATCGCGGGGCGCGCGGGCCGCAAGGGCTTCGACGATCGCGGCACCGTGGTCGCGCAGGCGCCCGAGCACGTGATCGAGAACCTCAAGCTCGAGGCCAAGAAGGCGGCGGGCAAGAAGATCGTCAAGAAGACGCCGCCCGCCAAGAACTACGCGCACTGGGACAAGCAGACCTTCGAGCGCCTGCACACGACGCTGCCGGAGCCGCTGCAGCCGCGCTTCGTGGTCACGCACGGCATGGTGTTGCACCTGCTCCAGGCCGAGCAGGACATCTCCGCGCAGGACGGCCTCGTGGTCGGCTACGCGCGGCTCGTGCAGCTCCTCTTGCGCTCGCATGGTCACGCGGGAAACCAGCGCCTCCTCCTGAAGCAAGCGGCCGCCTGCGTGCGCGCGCTACAAAAGGCCGGGCTCGTGGAGCACGTGCGCGGCAACAGCTACCTCGCGCCGCACCTCAAACCCTCGACGTCCTTGCAGAAGGACTTCTCGCTCAACCACACGCTCGTGCTCTGGCTGCTCGACGCGCTGCCCAAGCTCGACCGCGAATCCGAGACGTACGCGCAGGACGTGCTGACGCTGGTCGAGAGCGTGCTCGAGAACCCGATGCCGGTCTTGTGGGCGCAGATCGACCGCGCCAAGGGCGAGAAGATCGCCGAGCTCAAGGCGCAGGGCATGGACTACCACGCCCGCCTGAACGAGCTGGACAAGGTCGAGCACCCCAAGCCGCTGGCCGAGTTCGTCTACGGCACCTTCGACGCGTTCGCCGAGGCGCACCCGTGGGTCGGCCGCGAGAACGTGCGGCCCAAAGGCGTCGCGCGCGAGCTGTTCGAGAAGGCGATGAGCTTCTCCGACTTCGTGCGCGAGCTGTCCATCGCGCGCAGCGAGGGCGTGCTGCTTCGCTATCTATCGGATGTGGTGAAGACCCTGCGCCGCAGCGTCCCCGAGCACGCGCGCACGCTCGAGCTCGAGGACCTGACCGCGTGGCTCGAGCAGCTCGTGCGCGAGACGGATTCGAGCCTGCTCGACGAGTGGGAGCGCCGCATGGACCCCGAGGCCGCCGAGCGCCCGCTGGACGACGCCGCGCTGGCTTTGCTCAAGGCGCAGGCGCTGCGCAAGGACGTGCCCACGCCGCGCACCACGGACGATCTGCTGCGCGCCGGCAAGGCCCTGGCCACGCGGGCGCGCGTGGCGTCATCGAGGGGCGCGACGGTGCCTGGCGCGGTGCCCAGCATCTGCCGCGCGAGCCAGCGCTTGGGGCCGTCGGGTACGAGCGTGGTGCGGTCGGGCCGGCGGGCGCGGGGCGTGAGGTCGAGCTTGCCCAGCGCGGCGAAGAGCGGGGCGCACTCCTTCTCGAGCTCATCCGCGGTGAGCGCGCGCGCGTCCGGATGCAGGTGCGCGAGCGCGGCGTCCCACTCCTTCCGCGCGATGGCGCCGAGGAGC
>JAFEBC010000667.1 GCA_018266095.1 Deltaproteobacteria bacterium | reverse complement strand
TCGAGCGCCGAGAGCGGCGAGGCGAAGCGCGCCGTCCCCGAGGTGGGCAGCGTGTGGTTGGGCCCGGCCAGATAGTCGCCCACGGGCACGGGCGCGTGATCGCCGAGGAACACCGCCGCGGCGCGCGGGACCTTGGGCAGGGCCGCGCGCGGGTCACGGAGCGACAATTGGAGATGCTCGGCCGCGAAGGCGTCCGCGTAGGCGAGGGCGGCATCGAGGGAGCCAGCGATCACCAGGGCGCCGCGGGCCTCGAGCGACTCGCGGGCGATGGGCGTCGGATGCGCGGAGAGCTCGACCTCGACGGCCTGCTGCACCGATTCAGCCAACGCACGGGAGGGCGTGACCAGGACGGCCAGCGCCAGCGGATCGTGCTCGGCCTGCGCGATCAGATCCGCCGCCACCCACTGCGGATTCGCGCCGTCGTCCGCGACGATCACCACCTCGGTCGGGCCGGCCAGCGAGTCGATGCGCACCTCGCCCGAGAGCTGCTTCTTGGCCTCGGTGACGTAGGCGTTCCCGGGGCCGACGATCACGTCCACGCGCGGGATGGTCTGCGTGCCCAGGGCCAACGCGGCGACGGCCTGAGCGCCGCCCGCGCGGAGGATCCGGTGCGCACCGGCGATGCGCGCGGCCGCAGCCACCTCGGGGAGGATGGAGCCATCGGGCCGCGGGGGCGTGGCCACGATCACCTCGCCCACGCCGCACAGGCGCGCGAGCGTCGCGGTCATGATCACCGTGGACGGATACGCCGCGCGGCCGCCGGGCACGTAGCAGGCTGCGCGCGCGAGCGGCAAGATCAGGCTCTGCAAGCGGCCGCCGTCGGGCAGCTCCTGATCGAACGAGCGCGGCAACTGCGCCTGGTGGAACGCTCGCACCCGCTGCGCGGCCAGCTCCAGCGCGGCGCGGACCTCGGCCGGACAGCGCGCGGCGAGCTCGTCCCATTGTTCTCCTGACAAGAACAATCCGTCCGCGGCCAGCTCGGCCTTGTCGAACTTCGCCGTCAGCTCGCGCACCACCTCGTCGCCGCGCGCGCGCACGTCGGCGATGATCTGAGACACGGTGGCCGGGACCTGCTCGGGCATGGCCGCCTGCGCGCGCAGGGACTGCGCGAGGTCACGCTCTGCAGGGATCTGGAGATCGAGGATGCGCATCTCAAGGACGTCCTTCCGACAGCTTGTCGAGCAAGGGGTGCAGCTCGCCGGCCTTGAGCCGCCAGGCCGCGCGGTTGACCACGAGGCGCGCGCTGATCTGCAAGAGCTCCGCGGCCACCTCGAGCCCGTTCTCGCGCAGCGTGCGCCCGCTCTCGACGAGGTCCACGATCGCGTCGGCGAGGCCCGCGACCGCGGCCAGCTCCACCGAGCCCGAGAGCGGCAAGAGCTCCACGGGCACGCCGCGCTTCTCGAACGCGCGCAGGGCGATGCGCGGGTACTTGGTGGCCACGCGCAACGAGCGCCCGGGCGGCGGCGAGTCGATGAGCGCACGCCACGCGGGCTCGTCCGACTGCGTGCCCTCTCGCGGGATGAGCGAGGCCTTGGGCGCCGCGAGACACAGGCGGCACTGGCCGAAGCCGAAGTCGATGGGCGTGAGCACGTCCGCGCCGCTCTCGAGCAGTTGGTCCAGGCCGCACACGCCCAGGTCCGCCGCGCCGCGCTCGACGTACATGGGCACGTCGCCGTCCTTGAGCACGAGGAAGCGCGCCGCGCCGTTGGTCGAGGGCACGATGAGCTTGCGCGAGCTGCCGGGCTCTTCTTCGGGCACGGCGCCGGCCTTGGCGAAGCGGGCGAGCGCGGGAGTCTGCAGGCGGCCCTTGGGGAGCGCGATGGTCAGCATGGCTCCTCCGGCTTGGCCAACGGCACGAGCGCGTCGAGGTCGAGGGAGAAGCCGACCGCGGGCCGCGAATCGCCGAAGCGCCCGAGGAGCTGATCGTAGCGCCCGCCGCCGCCCACAGCGCGCGGGGCGCCTGCGGCGTAGAGGTTGAACACGAGGCCCGTGTAGTAGCCGAGGCCGCGCACCTCGCCGAGATCGAGCTCGAGCGACTCCGCGAAGCCGCGCGCGCGCGCCGCGTCCACCAGCGCCGCCAGTCGATCGAGGGCAGCCCGCGCCGCCGGGGCCTGCGAGAGCGAACGCGCGCGATCGAGCAACTGCGCCGCGTCCGCGCTGGTGGCGGGCGGGCGCGTCAGCAAGAGCAGCGCGTCGCGAGCCTCATGGCCGAGCAATTCGCGCTCGCACAACTGCGTCAGCCGCGGAGCGTCCTTGCGATCGATGGCCTCCGTGAGCGTGCGCACGAGCCGCGCCGGGAGCTGCGCCTGCTCGACGATGGCCGCGAACCAGCCCACCGCGCCGATGGACACGCGCGCTTGATCCGCCGGGATCCCCAGCGCACGCAGGCTCTGCGCCGCCAGGGAGACGATCTCGGCGTCCGCGTCCACCTCGGGCGCGCCCACGAGCTCACACCCGGCCTGCAGCCGCTCGCGCAGCTCGGCCTCGCCTGCGCCCTCGCGCACCACCGGCCCGCGGTAGTAGAGCTTGAGCGGCGACACATTCGACAACCGCGTCGCCGCGATGCGCGCCACCTGCGCCGTGAAGTCCGCGCGCAAGCCCAAGAGGTGCCCCGAGTGATCGACGGCCCGCAGCGCGCCCGGCGTCTCGAAGACCTCGGCGCGCTCCAGGAGCGGCGGGATGACCTCGCCATAGCCCGCGGCCTCG
>JAFEBC010000666.1 GCA_018266095.1 Deltaproteobacteria bacterium | reverse complement strand
TCGGGGTGCAGCTCTGGATGTGCTGGCAGTTCTTCCACGGCGTCTGGGTCGCTTGAAGCGCCCACCACGCCGGGCCGAAATGCTATCGTGCCAAGATGCGCTCTCTGTTCGTCATCGCCCTCGCCGCACTGGCAGCGTGCACGCACCACGAGGCAGGCGAGAAGTCGCCGCGCAACGGCGTCGAGCTCGGTCCGTGGCTGCTCGATCCGCAGCCGACCTCGATGACGGTGGCGTGGACCACGCCGCTCAAGACGGTGGGCTCGGTCTCGTACGGGCAGGCGGGCGCGCTGGACAAGAAGGCGAGCGAGGCGGAGGCGACGGTCGACCACCGCGTGGTCATCACGGGCCTCACGCCGGGGGACAAGTTCGAGTACCGCATCGACGGTGAGGTCCCGGTCGGGGGCAGCTTCACCACCGCGCCGCCGGCCGAGGGTGACCTCCTCGACAAGCCGTTCCGCGTGCTCATCTACGGCGACAACCGCACCAACGGCGGCGATCACGCGCTGGTGGTGCGCGCGGCCGGCTCCGAGCACGCGGTGCTCGCGCTGCACACGGGCGACATGGTGGTCGACGCCAAGCAGCCCAAGGCCTGGGCCACCTGGTTCGCCGTCGAGCGCGACCTGCTCGCGCACACGCCCATTGTGCCCACGGTGGGCAACCACGAGATCACCGATCACGGCGTGACCTACTCGCGCCACTTCAAGGACGCGGGGCGGCCCACCTTCCGCGCGCTGCAATACGGGACCTTGCACGTGCTGGTGCTCGATTCGTTCGAGCAGGCCGCGGGCGCAGAGCCGCACCACGGCGCGGTGAGCGATGCGCAGCGCGCGTGGGCCGAGGCGGAGGCCAAGAGCATCCCCAAGGACCACCAACTGTGGGTGCTCGTGCACCAGGGGCCGTTCGCGCACCCGGTGAGCAAGCGGCCGGGCCACGGCGGCAGCGAGGCCGTCAAGGCGCTCATCCACGCGGTCGATCAGATCCACCACGTCGCGGCCACGTTCGCGGGCCACGAGCACTTCTACGAGCGCGGCGTCGAGGAGGGCCTGACCTGGTTCGTGCTCGGCGGCGGCGGCGCGCCCCTGGACGAACCGGACGCGACGTTCCCCTCGGTGCAGCGGGCGGCCAAGGCGCTCTCCTACATGGTCGTGGACGTGTGCGGCTGCCACGCGATCGGGCGCGCGAAGGACATCACCGGCAAGACCTTCGACGAGTTCGTGCTCGGCGATTGTCCGCAGGCGTGCACTGCGCCGACCTCGGCGTTCCAGCCCATCGCCCAGTCCGCAGCCGACGCGGGCACGGCCGACGCCGGAGCCGCCGGGGACGCGGGCGCTCCCGCTGGCGGCGCGGTGCTGCCCGATGGCGGCGCGGCGATCGTCCCCCTGGTCCCGGCCGCGTCGACGACCTCTGAAGCCACTCCCGCCGCACCCGCGCCTCGTCCTCCTCCGCGCGACGCACCCTCAGCCCCCGCCCAAGCCAAGTGAAGATCACCGACCAACTCCAATTCGCGAGCGAGCGCGGCGAGCCCACCTTCTCGTTCGAGTTCTTCCCGCCCAAGACCGACGCCGGCGTGGAGGCGCTCTTCGAGGCCCTGCGCGCGCTGCGGCCGCTCGCGCCCTCGTTCGTGAGCGTGACCTGGGGCGCCGGCGGGTCGACGCGCGGGCGCACGCTCGAGCTCGTCACGCGCATCAAGAAGGAGACAGAGATCGAGGCCATGGCGCACCTCACCTGCGTCGGGCTCTCGCAGGCGGAGCTGGCCGAGGCCATCGTGTCGTTCCGCGACGCGGGCATCGACAACCTCCTCGCGCTGCGTGGCGATCCGCCGCGCGGCCAGCGGGAGTTCATCGCGCACCCGGACGGCCTCAAGCACGCCAGCGAGGTGGTCGCGCTGGCCAAGGAGACGCTGCGGGCCCGCGCGCGCAGCCCGCTCTGCATCGGCGCGGCCTGCTATCCCGAGTGCCACGTGGAGACGCGCGACGCCGCCCTCGACCTCAAGCACCTCAAGGCCAAGGTGGACGCGGGCGCGGACTTCCTCATCACGCAGGTCTTCTTCGACAACCGGAAGTACTTCGACTTCGTGGGCCGGGCGCGGGCGGCGGGCATCGAGGTGCCGATCCTTCCAGGCATCATGCCCATCACCAACGTGGACCAGGCGCAGCGGTTCACCGCGCTGTGCGGCGCGAGCATCCCGCCGGCGCTGCAGGCGGCGCTCAAGGTGCGCAAGGATGACTCGGAGGGGACGCTGCAGCTCGGCGTGGCGTGGTCCACGTTGCAGTGCGCGGAGCTCTTGCGCAACGGCGCGCCGGGGATCCACTTCTACACGCTCAACCGCTCGCCGGCGACGCGGGCGATCGTGGCGGCGCTGCGCGCGATGGAGCCCTGGCGCACGTCGTAGGCGGACGGGCGCGCGGGGCCGCTGTCGCGCGAGCGCCGGCCAGCGTCACTTGTCCAGCAGCGGCGCGAACACGCGGGGCATCTGCGGCGGCAGCGGCGCGCGCTTGAACGTGCTCGGGTCGATGAAGGCGTGCACGGTCAGGCCCACCGCGCGCAGCTTGCCGTCCTCGCCCACGAGCTTGTGACCGAGCCACAGATCGCTGCCGTCGAAGCGCGCGCGCACGAGGCAGGCCTTGAGCTTGTCGCCGAAGCGCAGCGGGCGCAGGAACTCGGCGCGGGACTGCGTGAGCGGCGCGGCCCAGGTGCGGTCGGCGAGCGCCTTGGAGAGCGGCTCGCCCTGCGCGTCCATGAAGGCCACGTAGCCGTCGTGGAAGAGCTCGAGGATGCGCGGGAAGAACACCACGCCGGCCGCGTCGACGTCCTGGAAGCGCACCTGGCAGGCGTGCTCGAAGACGGCGGGCGCGGCGTCGAGGGCGGACTTCGAGAAGAGCTGTTCGTCCATGCGTGTCTCCTAGCAGGCTTCGCGGGCCGGGCGCGTGGGAGGCCCTCGGGTCCGTCCGCGGCAACCCGACGCAGCCGGACCTAGCCCTGCGACACCAGTCGCGTTTCCCATGTCGCGCCGTGTCGAGTTCTATTCTGTCATAGCTTTCAGAAGTTTCTGAATATACAAAGCGTCCCGCGAACCCGAGGGGCCGTCGAGACCTCGCGCGGGTGTCGAACCTTGCCGGGAGGACCAGTGGACGCTGCAACGGCAGTCCAGGCGGATGGGGCGCAGGTCCTGCGCATGCTGCGCGGCGCGGTGGCGCAGCGGGGACTGGG
The DNA here is from genome assembly GCA_018266095.1 of Deltaproteobacteria bacterium. Taxonomy (GTDB): domain Bacteria; phylum Myxococcota; class Myxococcia; order Myxococcales; family 40CM-4-68-19; genus CAIWCD01. The sequence continues at coordinate 1,777 of JAFEBC010000666.1, read as the reverse complement.
ACAGCTCGCGGACAAGCTGGCCGAGGCCGAGCGCTACGCGGCGAGCGATCTGGCGGCGTGCGCCGAGGACTTCGCGCGGGTGCGGGTGGACGAGGCGGGGCCGGTCGGGCCCTCGGCCAACCATCTGGTGTCCTTGGGCGGGAAGCGGCTGCGGCCGCTCTGTGTGGCGCTCTCGGCGCGCACGGGCTCGGGCTTCGGCGCAGCCGGGCGGCACGTGGCGGTGGCGGCCGAGTTCGTGCACAGCGCCACCCTGCTCCACGACGACGTGGTCGACGTGGGCGACAGCCGGCGCGGCGCCCCCACGGCGCGCGTGGTCTACGGCAACGCGGCCTCGATCTTCGCGGGCGACTGGCTGCTGGTGGCGGCGCTGCGCCACGTGCGCATGGCGGGGCTGCCGGGGCTGTTCGATTCGTTGCTGGGCACGCTCGAGGCCATGATCGGCGCGGAGTCGCTGCAGCTCCACTCGCGCGGGAACCTCGCCGCCGACCGGGCCACCTACCTGCGCATCGCCGACGGCAAGACGGCCTCGCTGTTCGCCTGGTGCTGCGCGGGCGGCGCGCGGGCTGGCGGCGCAGACGATGCGCAGGCGGCGGCCCTGGGAGCGTACGGGCAGAAGCTCGGCCTCGCCTTCCAGCTCGTCGACGACGTGCTCGACTACGGCGGGCGGCCGGAGGAGACGGGCAAGGCGCTCTTCACCGACCTGCGCGAGGGCAAGCCGACCTTCCCGCTCCTGGTGGCGCTGGAGCGCCGGCCGCAGCTCGTGCGCTTGCTCGAGCCGCTCCTGCACGGAGAGGACGTCCCGGGCCTGCACGCAGACGTGGCCACGCAGGTGGTCGAATCGGGCGCGCTCGAGGAGACGCGGCGCTTCGCGGCCGAGCAGGCGGAAGGCGCCATCGCGCAGCTCTCCATCCTGAACGACAGCGCCGCGCGGACCGCGTTGGAGACGCTCGCCTACGCCGTCGTGCACCGGTTCGCCTGAGAGGACGGCCATGATCCTCACTCTGGAACCAGGGGCCGATGTCGCAGCGGTGGCGCGCGCGCTGGTGGCGTGCGGCCAGTGGGCCAAGAAGCTCGAGGGCGGCGGCGCGGTGCACTTCATGATCGAGGCGCACTCGCGGGCCATCTCCGACGACGAGCTCGCGCGCATCCCGGGCGTGGCCGCCGTCGCCAAGGCAGCCTCGCCACACCCGCGCCTGGACGCGCAGGCGCGCACGCTGGAGGTCGCGGGCGTGCCGTTCGGGCATGGCGAGTTCCCCGTGCTGCTCGCGGGGCCGTGCAGCGTGGAGTCCGAGGAGCGCATCCGCGAGATCGCGGAGCAAGTGGCCGAACAGGGCGCGACCTTCTTGCGCGGCGGGGCCATGAAGCCGCGCACGTCACCGTACTCGTTCACCGGCCACGGCGACCGGGCGCTGCGCTGGCTGCGCGACGCGGCCGACGCCCACGGCCTGCGGGTCGTCACCGAGGCGCTGGGCCAGGACGATCTCGACGCGGTGGCGGAGCACGCGGACCTCATCCAGATCGGCTCGCGCAACATGCAGAACTTCGCGCTGCTGCGCGCGGCGGGGCGCAAGGCCAGGCCGGTGCTGCTCAAGCGCGGGCTCTCGGCGACGATCGAGGAGTGGCTGCTCGCGGCGGAGCACCTGCTCGTGCACGGCGCGGCCGGCGTCATCCTGTGTGAGCGCGGGATCCGCAGCTTCGACCCGCAGACGCGCAACCTGCTCGACCTGGGCGCGGTGTCGCTGCTCGCGCACGTGCACGGGCTGCCGGTGATCGTGGA